>NZ_JBFRLX010000006.1:0-16141 GCF_041470165.1 Vibrio sp. 10N.286.46.A8 | reverse complement strand
AAATAAAATAGAGGGTAATGTTATTTTTAGTAACAAAATTACAAATGTTGTAATTCACGCTCTCAAGTTCAACATATTCCGTAAACATTAAAAAAAAACGCATTTTTGGTGATCAAAAACACAAAAAGGGAGCTTTCGCTCCCTTTTGTTTGTTTAGTTAGATTTCTATCGCAAAAAAAGTTTTTGGTAATTTTTGGTCGTTTGTTCAGCAACCTCTTTCATTGACACCCCTTTTAACTGGGCGATATAAGCCGCAACTTCGACTACATATGCAGGCTGATTCTCTTTACCACGATATGGAATTGGCGCCAAATATGGCGAATCCGTTTCGATCAGCAACCTATCTAGAGGTAGTTTTTTCACAACGTCTTTAAGTTCTGTGGCTTGTTTAAAGGTCACAATACCTGAGATCGAGATATAGAAACCTAATTCCATTGCCGCTTCAGCGAACGCTTGATCTTCAGTAAAGCAGTGAATCACACCACCACACTTCTCTGCTCCGCCATCGCGTAAAATAGCTAACGTATCTTCACGCGCGTTACGCGTGTGGATGATCAAAGGTTTATTAAGCTCAACAGCCAACTCAACGTGCTGCTTGAACCTGAGCTGTTGTAGCTCTGCAGTCTCTGGTTGGTAATGATAATCTAGGCCAGTTTCACCAATCGCCACCACTTTAGGGTTGCTCGCGTACTCACGCATTCTTTCTAAACAGAAGTCGCTCTCTACGTCGAGAGGGTGAACGCCACACGAAGCCTTAACGTTATCAAACGGCGAGATCATCTCAAGCATATTTTCAAACGAATCCAGCGTCACACCGACAGAAAGCAGTTGGTCAACGTTTGCTGCTTTCGCCTTATTAACCACGTCTTCTACGCTGGTGTGTAAATCTTGGTAATCCAGTTTGTCTAAATGACAATGGGAATCTACGAACATGTTTCCTCGCAAGTGGCTATCAGCCAATTCATTATGAGTAGCTCCGTATTGAGCCCAGGGTGTTGCTTTAACTGCTCAATCAATATCAGCAGTTTATTCGACGCTGCATAAGCACTTTGATAAGACATCACCTCATACAGTGCTTTCGCACTCGGAATAATAGCCTGATTAGCTAAACCAAAATGCAGCTTTTGTACATCTGACAATAAATGCCAAAGCCAGCTAAGTTGAATCAAAGGGTCTTTGCTAAGCTCTGTAGAGAACTTCAGCATGTCGGGTTGAGTGCCTTTTATCACATTCACAAAGCCATCGAGCGCTTTTGTTGAAGCTTCGACACCACCTTGATCAAACATTGCTTTCGCTTTCAGGGGGGCGTTGTCGTTCAATGTCAGTATGTACTGAGGAACCGTTTTACCAACTTCTCCATTTAACCATGCCGATCCTGCATCCAATTGTGGACACACCACATTAAATTGCTGGCAACGGCTAAGAATAGTTGGCATTAAGCGATTACTGTTGCGCGTTGAAAGGATGAAAATACAATTACTCGCAGGTTCTTCCAGTGTTTTCAACAGCGCATTAGACGCCGATTCATTCATCGCTTCAGCCGGACTCAGCAAAATGACACGCAAGCCACCCAACTGTGACGATTGTTGAGCCCAGCGGTTACTCGCACGCACTTGGTCAACGGTAATCGATTTACCTTCTTTCTCAGGTTCGATCACATGGAAATCCGGGTGACTCCCCGACTTCATCAGTTCACAACTGTGGCAAAATCCGCACGCTTCACTTTCGTAATTAACACACATCAATGCATCGGTAAGTTGGCTAACCAGCGCTTCCACACCAAGCCCGTCAGGCGCATTAACGATCACAGAGTTAGGAAAACGTTCTGCATCGAGACTTTTTTTCCACTCACTCCATACCGGTGTGAGCCAAGAATAAACTTCAGCCATGACTACCTACTGTTTATTGAGCCAAGCACTGAGCGCGACTTTAATATCAGCGGCTACTTGCTCAATTTCTTGCTGCGCATTAATCACGAGTACAGAATCGTCTTGCCCTGCAATTTCTAAGTAACGCTCACGCGTGCGATCGAAAAATGAGATGTCCATCTTTTCAATTCTATCAAGCTCACCACGACCTCTAGCGCGTTCAAGCCCGACTCTAGGGTCCAGGTCCAAATATAGTGTTAAATCTGGCTTAAAGCCGCCTAGCGTGGTTGCTTTCAGTGATTCCATAGTGCTACGAGCGATCTGACGACCACCACCTTGGTATGCTTGAGAAGACATATCATGGCGATCACCCAACACCCATTTACCACTGTCTAGTGCAGGCTTGATGACGTTTTCTACTAATTGAACACGCGCTGCGTACATCAGCAGCAACTCAGTCATGTCTTGAAGCTTCTCGCCCTCGTGTTCTTCTTTGACCAACGAGCGCATCTTCTCGGCAAGCACGGTACCACCGGGTTCACGAGTATTAACGATGTCAGCGACACCGGCTGTTTTCAATGTCTCAACGATGGCATTGATTGCTGTACTTTTGCCAGCACCTTCAAGTCCTTCAACCACGATAAATTTCGACTGATTCATAATTCTTTCTTTATTTGTTTTTTCTTAATTGCTTTAAGTAAGCTCGTACTGCACGGTTATGCTCAGTCAAACTCTTTGAAAATACGTGACCGCCGGTTCCACTCGCAACAAAATAAAGGTAGTTGCTCTTCTCTGGATTCAGAGCCGCGTTGATAGACGCTTTACCCGCCATCGCGATCGGTGTTGGCGGTAAACCGCTCATTGTATAGGTGTTGTACGGCGTTGGTGTGCGTAGATCTTTCTTACGAATATTGCCTTTGTAGCTATCGCCCATGCCGTAGATAACCGTTGGGTCAGTTTGCAAACGCATACGCTTGTTCAAGCGGTTAACGAATACAGAAGACACACGCTCACGCTCAGAAGCGACAGCAGTCTCTTTCTCGATGATAGACGCAAGAATTAAAGCTTCATAAGGCGATTTAAGAGGCAGTTTATCGGCTCTATTTTCCCACTCATCATTGACCACGTTCATTAGATCTCGGTGGGCACGTTTCAACAAATCTAAATCCGTTGTGCCATAGGTGTAGTGGTATGTTTCCGCTAAGAAAAGGCCTTCTAGCTTTTCATTTTCAATACCAAGCTTTTGTGCGATCTCTTTTTCAGAGACATCATTCAACGTCTGCTGAATGAATTCGTTGTCTTTTAGCTGAACAAGCCACTCGTCAAAACGACTGCCTTCTACAAAGGTAATGGTAAATTGGTGCTCCTTCCCTTCTACAAGCACTTGTAGCGCCTGCTCTAAGGTTAAACCCGGTTCAAGCAGGAATGTACCCGCTTTTACGTCTACAAGCTCAGGATGTAACTTACGGATTAATTTCTCATAAGGAGAAGCCTCGAAAAGCCCCTCGTTAATCAACTGGGCTAGAACGCGGTTAAAGCTGCTACCTGAAGCAACAGTCACGACTTGTGGTTTTTCTAATTGAATAACTTGTTTCAGGTTATCTTGCGCTTGGTTGTAAACATAAAAACCAGCAGCACTGGCTGCGATTAAGCACAATATAATAAAAATAAATAACTTTTTGATCACGAGTTTAGTTGTCCTTGAAGGCTACGAGTAACGGTTCCAATGTTGAATTGGGTATCACTAATACGGGTAACTGGGGCAACCCCTAAAATGGAGTTGGTCATGAAAACCTCATCAGCTTGCATGAGTTGAGATAAGCAGTAGTCACTAATAGTAACGGAAAGTTCAGCTTGATTCAGCGCGGTTAACACTTGCTTACGCATAACCCCAGCAACGCCACTTTGCGTCAGTTGAGGAGTGTGAATCGTCTGCCCTTTTCGCCAAAACAGATTAGCCATGGTGGTTTCAATCACGTTACCTGATATATCCAGAACCACGCCATCCACTTCACCGGCCTGATCCATTTCATCTTTCATCAAGATTTGCTCAAGACGATTATTGTGCTTATGGCCAGCAAGTAGTGGGCTCAAACCTAGCGCTTGATGACAGATACCGAGTTCAACACCGGAATCTTGCCACGCTGAATAATGACTTGGGTAATCGAAGGTACTGATGGTGATTGTCGGCTTGGCGATATTCTTGGTACTGTAGCCACGTCCACCAGCGCCACGGCTAACATGCAGCTTGATCCCTGCTTTTTGATTATGAGGCTTGTTTGCGTTATCGAGCTTGCCTGAACTATCAAGGTTCTTTTTGCCATGAAGAGCGCTATGTTGGATGTATTGAAGTGCAGTATCGAGCCAAAGACTAACAACATCCCAATCAAGAGCAGAAATGCGTAGCGCTTTAAGGCACTCGTCGACACGGTGCTGATGATCGTGAAAATGTTGTATCTCACCATCACTCACGAGCATCGTCGTAAAACAACCGTCTCCGTACTGAAACGAGCGATCTAAGATATCGACAGTTTGCTGACTTTCTCCATCAACCCAAAACATGTTTTTCCCCATAAAAAGAAACGGCTCAATGCTAAAGCATCGAGCCGTTTAAAAACAGTTCTAATTATGACTATCTACGATGTTTGACTCTTATATAAGATGATTAAATCTTTTTGAAGATCAAACAGCCGTTAGTACCACCGAAACCGAATGAGTTACATGCAGCATATTCCATACCGCTAACTTTACGCGCAGTGTGGGGTACTAAGTCAATATCTAAGCCTTCTTCAGGATCATCTAAATTGATTGTTGGTGGAACAATTTGATCAATTAGAGACATCGCAGTGATGATCGCTTCAGCAGAACCCGCAGCACCTAGAAGGTGGCCAGTCATTGATTTCGTAGAAGAAACCAAGACTTGCTTGCTGCCTGCTTCGCCAAGAGCACGCTTGATGCCCTTCACTTCCGCTACGTCACCTGCAGGAGTCGAAGTACCGTGTGCGTTAACATAACCGATTTGTTCACCAGTAATGCCAGCATCACGCATAGCCGCTTCCATTGCTAGTGCGCCACCAGAACCATCTTCACTTGGAGATGTCATGTGGTAAGCGTCACCCGACATACCGAAGCCAACTAGCTCACAGTAAATCTTAGCGCCACGAGCTTTAGCATGTTCATACTCTTCAAGAACCATCATGCCTGCACCGTCACCAAGAACGAAGCCGTCACGGCCTTTGTCCCATGGACGAGAAGCTTTTTGAGGCTCATCGTTACGAGTAGACAGTGCTTTAGCCGCACCAAAACCGCCCATACCTAGTGGTGTCGATGCTTTTTCAGCACCACCCGCTAGCATTGCGTCAGCATCGCCGTATGCAATCATACGAGCCGCGTGGCCAATGTTATGTAGGCCAGTCGTACATGCTGTAGAGATCGCGATGTTTGGACCGCGTAGGCCACGCATGATAGACATGTGACCCGCAATCATATTCACGATCGTCGACGGTACGAAGAACGGGCTGATTTTACGAGGGCCTTTTTCAGTTAGAGCCTTGTGACCGGCTTCGATCAAACCAAGACCACCAATACCAGAACCGATAGCAACGCCTACACGAGGAGCGTTTTCTTCAGTAATAGTTAGGGCTGAATCATCTAAAGCTTGAATACCTGCTGCGACGCCGTACTGGATGAACAAGTCCATCTTACGAGCATCTTTTTTAGTCATATACTCTTCGCAGTTAAAGTCTTTAACTAGACCTGCAAAACGAGTTGAGAAATTGGTTGCGTCAAAATGATCGATATTAACGATACCACTTTGACCAGCTAGCAGGGCTTTCCAAGAAGATTCTACAGTGTTGCCTACCGGCGACAACATACCCATGCCAGTGACAACTACACGACGCTTGGACACGATATTACACTCCGGGGATTGAGGTGATTTAAGATGAGGATAGATGAGTTAGATAAAACACAGGCGGTCGAGGTGACCGCCTGGGAGAGATTATTACTGAGCGCTAGTTACGTAATCGATAGCAGCTTGAACAGTAGTAATTTTCTCAGCTTCGTCATCTGGAATCTCAGTGTCGAATTCTTCTTCTAGAGCCATTACTAGCTCAACTGTGTCTAGAGAATCTGCACCTAGGTCATCAACGAAAGAAGCTTCGTTTTTAACTTCAGCTTCGTCTACACCTAGCTGTTCAACAATGATTTTCTTTACGCGTTCTTCGAGGTTGCTCATTTTTTCTTTTCCTTTACAGAGTTCGCTTTATGCGATGTTTTCCGTAGTTTATTCAATCTATTGAAAGTTGCAAGGTCAACTTTTCTGGTCAAACCACAATTTTCACGATTTTAACCGAAATTACGTATGATCTTGACTTAAATCATGCACAAATGTTGCACATAATTTACACCATGTACATACCGCCATTGACGTGAAGTGTTTCACCTGTGATATAAGCTGCCGCAGGTGACGCCAAAAATACCACAGCTTCAGCGATTTCGCGAGGGTCACCTAGTCGACCTGCTGGTACATTCGCCAAAGTTACTGCACGTTGGTCATCATTTAGCGCTTTAGTCATGTCAGTTTCGATGAAACCAGGTGCTACAGTGTTCACTGTAATACCACGAGACGCAACTTCACGAGCCATTGATTTAGTGAAACCAATCACACCAGCTTTTGCTGCTGCGTAGTTAGCTTGACCAGCGTTACCCATAGTACCTACTACAGAACCAACGTTTACGATACGGCCTTGGCGCTTCTTCATCATGCCACGCAATACAGCTTTAGACATGCGGAAGATAGGCGTTAGGTTAGTATCAATGATGTCATTCCATTCATCGTCTTTCATACGCATGAGAAGGTTATCACGAGTGATACCTGCGTTGTTAACCAGAATGTCAATCGCACCGAATTCATCGTTGATGGTTTTCAGTGTAGCTGCAATTGAGTCAACATCCGTTACATTAAGAGCAAGACCTTTACCGTTCTCGCCAAGGTACTCGCTGATTGCAGCAGCGCCGCCTTCAGAGGTAGCAGTACCGATAACTTTAGCACCACGCTCAACTAAAAGCTCAGCGATTGCACGACCGATGCCACGGCTTGCGCCTGTAACTAGTGCAACTTTGCCTTCTAAATTCATCATAACTTCTCTATTAATTGGTTATTTACTTAGCAGCGTCTAGTGATGCAGTGTCATTAACTGCAGCAGCTGTCATAGTTTTTACGATTCGTTTTGTTAGACCGGTAAGAACTTTACCTGGGCCTAATTCTAGTAGCTTCTCTACGCCTTGCTCATTCATAGCTTGTACACCTTCAGTCCAACGAACTGGGCTGTACAGCTGGCGAACAAGTGCGCTTTTGATTTTTGCCGGGTCTGTTTCAGCAATAACATCAACGTTATTGATAACAGGCAGTGCCGGCGTGTTGAACTCTAGAGCTTCTAGAGCAACTGCTAGCTTGTCTGCTGCAGGCTTCATAAGGGCACAGTGAGACGGCACAGATACTGGTAAAGGAAGTGCACGTTTAGCGCCCGCTTCTTTACATAGTGCACCAGCGCGCTCTACTGCTGCTTTGTTACCCGCGATAACAACTTGGCCAGGTGAATTGAAGTTAACTGGAGACACAACTTCGTCTTGTGCCGCTTCTTCACACGCTTTAGCAATCGCTTCATCATCTAGACCGATGATTGCGTACATTGCACCAACGCCCGCAGGAACCGCTTCTTGCATCAGTTGACCACGTAGCTCAACTAGCTTGATCGCTTCTTTAAAGTCGATAACACCCGCACACACTAGTGCAGAGTATTCGCCTAGGCTGTGGCCGGCTAGGTTTGCAGGTTGCTCTAGACCAAGCTCTTGCCATACACGCCAGATTGCAACAGACGCTGTTAGTAGAGCCGGTTGAGTACGGAAAGTTTCATTTAGATTTTCTACTGGACCATCTTGAACCAATGCCCATAGATCGTAACCAAGTGCTTCTGAAGCTTCAGCAAATGTCTTTTTAACAACATCATACTGTTCGCCTAGGTCAGCAAGCATACCGATAGCTTGAGAGCCTTGGCCTGGGAATACGATAGCAAATTTGCTCATAGTAATTTTCCTTTAAGCAAAGCAAAAAATTGAATAAGGCACATAAGTTATGTGCCTTGTTTGTTGATTATCGCTTGGGGTTAGAATTTAACTAACGCAGAACCCCAAGTGAAGCCGCCACCAAACGCTTCAAGTAGAAGCGTTTGACCACGTTTAATTCGCCCGTCGCGAACAGCCTCATCAAGGGCCGTTGGTACGGTAGCTGCCGACGTATTGCCGTGCTTATCAAGAGTAATCACAACTTGATCAAGCGACATCGTCAGCTTTTTAGCGGTTGCCGAGATAATACGGTAGTTCGCTTGATGTGGAACTAACCAATCAAGCTCTGACTTATCCATATTGTTCGCCGCTAATGTGTCTTTCACTAGCTTAGAAAGCTGAGTTACCGCCACTTTAAATACTTCGTTGCCCGCCATGTGCAACCATTTGTCCGCATCACCGCCACGCTCTGGAACTTCTAGGCTTAGAAGCTCACCATATTTACCATCAGAGTAAATGTGAGTAGACAAAATACCTGGCTCTTCGCTTGCGCCAACAACCACCGCACCTGCAGCATCACCAAATAAGATGATAGTAGAGCGGTCAGTCGGATCACAGGTTTTTGACAGTGCATCCGCACCGATTACCAAAACGTTCTTACACATGCCAGTCTTGATGTGTTGATCAGCAACAGACAGTGCGTAGACAAAACCAGAACACGCCGCAGCCAAATCAAACGCAGGGCAGCCTTTGATACCAAGCTTGCCTTGTACCTGACATGCCGAAGACGGAAATGTGTGGCTACTGCTGGTTGTCGCAACGATGATTAAATCAATATCTTCTTTGTCGATACCTGCCATTTCAATGGCATTCTCAGCAGCGTAAAACGCCATATCCGCAACAGTTTCGTTTTCCGCTGAAATACGACGCTCTTTAATACCTGTTCTAGCAACGATCCACTCATCGCTAGTCTCTACCATTTTCTCTAAGTCTGCGTTAGTACGCACCTGAGATGGCAAGTAGCTGCCAGTACCTAAAATTTTGCTATACATGAAGACTAATAATGCCTCTCGAGTAAAACCGCTTCCAAACGATCGCTAATGCGACTGGGGACTTGTCGTTTGACCTCGTGTACTGCCTCACCAATCGCGTTGACGACTGCAGACACATCAGCACTTCCATGGCTTTTAATGACAATGCCGCGCAATCCTAACAAACTTGCGCCGTTATACTGGTCGGGGTTCAAGGTTTTTAATTCAGTAAATAGCTCAGAAAACAACATTCTGGCGATCCAACCCTTTATTGTTGAAGCCATCATGCGCGTTTTTAGCTTATCAATAAAGAGCTGAGCCGTACCTTCACACGTTTTTAAGCAGACATTGCCCACAAAACCATCACATACGACGACATCAGCAGCATCTTGAAGTAATTGATTACCTTCAATATAGCCTATGAAGTTCACAGACTGAGTATTCGACAACATTTCAGCGCATCGTTTTACAAGGTCATTGCCTTTGATTTCTTCAGCGCCGATATTCAAGATAGCGACACGAGGCACGCGACCTAAATGTTGTTCTGCTAATGCACTGCCCATTACGGCAAACTGAAACAGTGAATCCGCGTCACTAGAAACGTTCGCTCCTAAATCAAGCATCCATGTACGGTTGCCAGAAGCGGTAGGCAAAGCTGAAACCAATGCAGGCCTATCAATACCAGGAAGGAGTTTGAGTCGGAAACGAGATAACGCCATCAGTGCGCCGGTGTTGCCACCACTCACACAAGCATCAGCTTGTGACTCGGCAACCAGATCGATAGCAGCACGCATAGAGCTACCCTGACTGTTGCGTAGGGCCAGTGAAGGTTTTTCAGAATTGGAAATGACTCGATCACAATGCTGGATACTCAAACGAGAATCAGGCATTCGACCTAATGAAGATAATTGAGATGTGATCGCGTTTCGATCACCTATTAGAATGACTTTTAGCTCTGGGAAATACGACAGTGCCTGCACGGCGGCAGGCACTGTAACACGAGGACCGAAGTCCCCGCCCATTGCATCAAGCGCAACGGTTAGATTTTGCAAAGGTCAACCTTACTTGTTGATAACCTTTTTGCCGCGGTAGAAACCTTCGGCAGTCACGTTGTGACGTAGGTGAGTTTCACCTGAAGTTGCGTCTACAGAAAGTGCAGCTGTAGTTAGCGCATCGTGTGAACGACGCATGCCACGCATTGAACGTGATTTCTTGCTCTTTTGTACGGCCATTGACCCTACTCCTATGTAAATTCTTAAAGATACTTACTAATAAGTTACTTCTTTAAGTTTTTTAAAACATCAAATGGATTCGGCTTTTTATCTTCCTCAATTTCTTCAGGAAGTTCACCAAACACCAAGTTATTTGAGTTAACGCTACATTTCGCATCGTCGTGCATTGCTATTTGTGGCAATCCAAGGATGAACTCGTCTTCAACTAATTGAATCAGGTCTAACTCACCGTACTCGTTCAGATCTACCAAATCGTACTCTTCCGGTGCTTCCTCTTCACTTTTCTCGCTGTAAACAGGAGTATAAGTAAATTGGACATCGCACTCATGTGCGAAAACCTCATTACAACGTTGACACTCTAAATCGACTTCGACGTTAGCTTTACCAGAGATAACGACTAATCGTTGTTCATCAAGCCCAAATGACATTGAGACTTGCGCGTCACGTTTTACGCCTTCAGTTGTTTCGGTTAAACGCTTTAAAAGACTGACTTGAATGATACCATCCATATCGAGTCGTTTTTGAGCCGTTCTTGCCGGATCAACTGTACGCGGTATTTTTTCCTTTTGCATAGGGCGCGAATCTTATCTTCCAAATCGTGTTTAGTCAAAGGAAATGGCAAAAAAAATGTACTTTCCTACCTTTCCTGTTCAGAGCATTATGAATAGCAGGCTAAGTTACGTTATCCTGAACTAAATGCTTACACGAATTGTAAATTAAAATGAGAAATTACCAACTAGTTTTAGCTTCTACATCTCCATTTAGGCAAGAGATCCTCAAAAAACTACAGTTAGACTTTGTCACAGCGAAGCCTGACTGCGATGAAACGCCACTTCCAGAAGAGACTCCTCAACAATTGGTAATGCGTCTTGCTGAAACCAAAGCCAAGTCTTGTGCTGTCGAACAACCAAGCCTAGTGATTGGTTCCGATCAAGTATGTGTGATTGACGAAGAAATCATTGGCAAACCTCATACTCGTGAGAAAGCGATTGAGCAATTGTCTCGTCAAAGTGGTAAGAGCATCACTTTCTATACTGGGATAACGGTATGGAACAGCGAGACCAATAAAGCTGACACGCGTCTCGACACCTTTGTTGTGCATTTCCGCGATTTAACTGAGCAACAGTTCATTTCTTATGTTGAGAAAGAGCAGCCTTATTACTGCGCGGGCAGTTTTATGTGCGAAGGGTTAGGTATTGCATTGTTTAAACAGATGGAAGGTAAAGACCCAAACACGCTGATCGGCTTACCTCTGATCGATTTAGTCGATATGCTTGAGGCACAAGGAATGAACGTGTTGTAAGCGATACTTACCACTCTGTTGGAGATTCCCTACTCCTTCCTTCGCCAGTCTAGGGAGTGACGGAACGCGCAATTTTATCTAATCCGCTAATGATATAGAACGTGACCTTAAAAAGTCGTCATCCTCAAGAGCGAGGAACGAGCGAGTTGGGGAGCTTCTGCAACATATGAAAACAAAAAAAGGTTGACGATATTCGTCAACCTTTTCCATTTGATGCATCGATACTCAATTCACGAAATATCTCGTATCTTCTTAAAGCTTACGTAAACCAGTTAAGGCTTTCTCTAGCCTTCTTTCCATTGGCGCCGAGATATCCATCTTCTCTTCGCTACCCGGGTGGGTAAACTTGATGTTGGCTGCATGTAAGAACAGACGATTCAGTCCTACTTTACCCGTATAAGCATCAAAACGACGATCACCGTAACGATCATCCCAAGCTATTGGATGACCGGTATACTGAGCGTGCACACGGATTTGGTGTGTACGGCCTGTAATTGGGCTAGCTTGAATCAACGTCGCCTCTTGGAATTTCTCTAAAACCTTAAAGCGGGTTTCAGAAGCTTTACCATTCGGGTTCACTCGAACAATGCTATTCACTTCATTTTTTAACAAAGGTGCGTTGACGACTTTACAGCTGTTCTTCCATTCGCCCATCACTAAAGCGAAATAGTATTTTTGAACCGTTTTTTCACGGAACTGTGCTTGAAGGTGTCTTAGCGCCGAGCGCTTCTTAGCAACAAGCAAAATGCCAGACGTATCTCTATCAATACGGTGCACTAACTCAAGAAAACGAGCATCAGGGCGAAGAGCACGCAATGCTTCAATCGCACCAAACTTCAAGCCGCTGCCACCATGAACCGCAGTACCTGATGGTTTATTGAGAATCAGCATGTGATCATCTTCATAGATGATGCACTGTTCCAATTCCGAAACCTTATTGAGTTTCGTGCTCGGTACATTCTCTTCCGTTTTCTCTTCAATAGTAACGGGAGGGATACGTACTAAGTCGCCAGCTTTTAGTTTGTACTCAGCCTTGATACGTTTCTTGTTAACGCGGACTTCGCCTTTACGCACGATTCGGTAAATCATGCTTTTCGGGATGTTTTTTAATTGGTTGCGTAAGAAGTTATCAATACGCTGACCAGCCATATCTTCGTCAATGTCGACAAATTGGACTTGGGTTCTAATTTCGCTCATTGGGTTATTGTATCACTGTCACTTTTGATAATTGAGATTTTCTTAACCCTATTCTGAACTTATTTATCTAAAATCCCGGCGACTCTATCCCTAAAAGGTCATTGAAGTTCTATATTTCTTTGATTCTTCGAACAAAAAAGCACCAAGCTTCCTGCAAATTAAAATATCAATTGATAAATTATTTATAGACAGTGAGTTAGAGCTATCAAAACCCAAACAAAAACTGTTTTTTTTACCGCATTACGACAAAGCAGATTGCTGTGTTTACCGACCACTGCTATAGTTCACAGCTGCTATCAATGGATTGACTAATATTTAAACAGCTAACCATTCATAAGCAAGTAAATGAGTAGATGACTTAGATTAGACAGTGCTGCAATCGGCGTAAGACACGGTCAACTGAGTTCCTTATCGCTCTACTCACGTACACTCATGTTGAGTATTCACCGCCACATCGCGGATCATAGGCTAACTCCCTATGATGACTGACGTGCCCCAGAGCATCCCTCTCCAGCCGGGAGGCTGCACCGATAAAGCCATGGGATCTGGCACCATGAGAAACGAACTAAAGCGATAAGACCAATGATGAAAATAAGAAAAGACAATGAGAATTTCTAAATGAAAAGAATGTTAATTAACGCAACTCAAAAAGAAGAGTTGCGTGTCGCTTTGGTTGATGGCCAGCGACTGTTCGATCTAGATATCGAAAGTCCAGGTCACGAATCAAAGAAAGCGAATATCTACAAAGGACGTATTACCCGTATTGAACCAAGCCTAGAAGCGGCATTTGTTGATTACGGCGCAGAACGTCACGGTTTCCTCCCTCTTAAAGAAATTGCCCGCGAATACTTCCCTGAAGGTTATACATACCAAGGCCGTCCTAGCATTAAAGAAGTGCTAAGAGAAGGACAAGAAGTAATCGTACAAGTTGAGAAAGAAGAACGTGGTAGCAAAGGCGCTGCACTGACAACTTTCATCTCTTTGGCGGGTAGTTACTTAGTTCTTATGCCAAATAACCCTCGCGCTGGCGGTATTTCTCGTCGTATCGAAGGTGATGAACGCACTCAACTGAAAGCAGCATTAAGCACTCTTGAGCTTCCTCAAGGTATGGGCTTAATCGTGCGTACAGCGGGTGTAGGCAAAAGTGCAGAAGAGCTAGAGTGGGACTTGAACGTTCTATTGAATCACTGGGGCGCTATCAAGCAAGCTTCTGATTCAAATGCAGCTCCTTTCCTTATTCACCAAGAAAGTAACGTTATCGTTCGTGCGATTCGTGACTATCTACGTCGTGATATTGGCGAGATTCTAATCGACAGCAATACTATTTTTGAACGTGCACAAGCGCACATTCAATTAATACGCCCAGATTTCATGAATCGCGTTAAGAAATACGATGGTGAAGTACCACTATTCAGCCATTACCAGATTGAAAGCCAGATCGAATCTGCTTTCCAACGTGAAGTTCGTCTTCCATCTGGTGGTTCTATCGTAATCGACCCAACAGAAGCTCTGACTTCTATCGATATCAACTCTGCTCGTGCAACAAAGGGCGGCGATATCGAAGAAACAGCACTTAACACTAACCTAGAAGCAGCCGATGAAATTGCACGTCAATTACGTCTACGTGACCTAGGTGGTCTTGTTGTTATCGACTTTATCGATATGACTCCGGTTCGCCACCAACGCGAAGTAGAAAGTCGTCTACGTGATGCCGTTCGTTTAGATCGCGCACGTGTTCAGATTGGTCGTATTTCTCGCTTTGGTCTTCTAGAGATGTCTCGTCAACGTTTGAGTCCATCACTAGCAGAAGCAAGCCACCACATTTGTCCTCGCTGTACAGGTACTGGTGTTGTTCGTGATAACGAATCTCTAGCACTATCTGTTCTACGTCTGATCGAAGAAGAAGCTCTAAAAGACAACACTGCGCAAGTTCTTGCTGTAGTCCCTGTTCCTATCGCTTCTTACCTATTGAACGAAAAACGTCGCTCAGTAAACCACATCGAGAAGAACCAAGAAGTTAAGATCACTGTAGTTCCTAACTCTGACATGGAAACACCGCACTTTGAGGTTATCCGTGTTCGTGAAGGTGAAGAGTTCGACCTACTGTCTTACTTGCTGCCTACCAAGCTAGAAGCTCTAAAAGAAGCAGAAAGCAAAGAGCCTGCAGAACAGACTATTCGTCCTAAGAAGATCGAAGAGCCAGCTCTTAAAGGCTTCGCAGCTCCTGCTCAATCAGCGCCGACTCCAGCTCCAGCTCCTAAAGCTGTAGAAGAGAAAAAAGCTGAATCAGCAGCGACTCAAGAACCAGGTTTAGTTGGTCGTTTCTTCAAAGCTATCGGTAGCTTCTTATTTGGCTCTTCAACTCAAGAAGAGAAAAAAGAAGAAGAGAAGCAAGAAGAGAAACCTAAGAACAATCGCAACAACGGCAACCGTCAACGCCGTGATCGTAACGATAACCGTCGTCGTAACCAACGTGGTGACCAACGTGGTGACCGTGGTGAACAACGTGGTGAGCGTGGTGACAATCGTAACGAAAACCGTGACAACAAACGCCGTCGTAAACCAGTTCGTGATGAGAAACCTGAAGAGCAGAAAGAAACTGCTCCACAGCAAAATCGCCAACCTCGTAAGCCTAAGCAAGACCGTCGCAATAAGCCACGTGATGAGCAGAAGCAACGCGAAGAGCTAGCACCATCTAAATTAGCAGAAGAAGGTCTACAGCTAGCGGCAGAAGCTCAAGCTGATAAACTAGAAGCGCCTAAGGCTAAGCCAGAAGCGAAAGCAGCTAAGATTAAAGAGCGTCGTCAGCGTCGTAAACTGAACAAACAAGTTCGTATTAAAGACCAACAAGCTGAAGCTGCAGAAAACTCGTCAAATGAGTCTGCTGTTGCTAAAGAACAGTCTATTGCGAAAGAACAATCAGTAGCTCAAGAGCAAAAAGTTGCGGAACAAGTAGAAGCAACTCAAGCAAACGCTGATGAACAAACAGAACAGGAAGAGCCGAAGCAACGTCGCAACCGTCGTTCTCCACGTCACCTACGTGCAAGTGGTCAACGTCGTCGTCGCGGTCGTGATCGTCGCCCTAACCCATTCCGCCTACGTAAAGGTGGTGTAGCTTCTCCAGAGATGGCTATGGGTAAAGTGATGCCTCGCTTCATTCCAAAACCTCACCATAATCAGGCAAAACCTGAAGTGGCTGAAGTTCAAGTAGCTGTTGAAACTCAAGTTGCAGTACAAGAGCAAAACGTAGCTCAAGAGACGGCACCACAAAGTAACACAGCTATGGCTGGCGGCTTTGCATGTCCTGAACTTGCGATGGGTAAAGTCATTATCCGCCGTGAAGAAGCTGAAACTGTCGTTGAAACTCAGGTAACTGAAGCTCCTGCGGTAGTTGAAACTGAGAAAGTTGAAACTCCAGTGATTGCTGAAACTGAGAAAGTTGAA
>NZ_JBFRLX010000005.1:0-14474 GCF_041470165.1 Vibrio sp. 10N.286.46.A8 | reverse complement strand
GCATTAGTATCGGCGGCGGCCAGCTTAATTAACGCCAGTGCTTGAATGAAGCTGGTTGGCATCTTGTGTGAACTAAACGCGAAGTTATCCGCGGCACGTTGAGTTTGAGCTTGGTATAGCGCATCGGCAGGAACTTTCACTTCGCCCATGCTGTCTTTTTCTATCCGAAATTGTAAGGTCATCTTCTATCCTTGTTAGCCAAGTGGGGCTTGGACTTGTTGTAGTGTTTGGCTGAGATTCAAAAAACGCGCTTGGCCTTGAGGCTGCTGGCAGTAGTGGCGTTTCAAATAAAATAGTGGTGAGTGAATAGAGTCTAGGCAGATATGACGAAAGGCGAAACTGCGTTCTGGAGACTCAATCGCTTCTATCAAATGGAAGAAAACTTGGCGCAGGTACAGCTCGCACAACAAGATGTTTTCTTGGGCGGCATGCTTTTCATAGTAAGCGGAAAGCGTTAGTGCACACTCGATGTAGTCTCGAATCACAAACGGCTCATGGCCTTGAACTTGCTCTAATGAAGCAAAGCGATCTTGTGCTTTGTAAAACCTCGAATAGAGACTCTGCTGTTCTTTCATCATTATTTGCATCTCTTTAATAGATGTTAATGATAATTATTATCAAATGAGGTTTTAAAAACAACCCTTTGTTTATCTTTTTATAAAATGGAGGGGAAAAGAAAAAGCCGATACATGACGTATCGGCTTTCTGAGATTCAGTACCTAATCCCTACAATGTAAGTACTGATTCATTTTTTGCTAAACATCTTTGTTTAGTGGTCGTGAGCTTCACCAGCACCTTTCGGGTAACGAATGTTCTCAACCATCTCTTGTACATCTTCAGGAACTTCAGCGGTCACTTTGTTCACTGCAATTGATACTACGAAGTTTAGACACATACCTAGCGTACCGATGCCTTCTGGGCTGATACCAAACCACCAGTTTTCCGGTGTGCTTGCTGCTGGGTTAATGAACTTGAAGTAGATGATGTAGCTTGCTGTGAAGGCAATACCTGACAACATACCTGCAATTGCGCCTTCCTTATTCATCTTCTTGTAGAAGATACCTAGGATGATCGCTGGGAAGAAGGATGCTGCGGCTAAGCCGAAGGCAAACGCTACTACCTGTGCTACAAAGCCTGGTGGGTTAATACCCAAGTAACCTGCACCTACAATCGCGATCATGGCAGCTAAACGAGCGGCTAACAGCTCCTGCTTGTCGGTCATGTTTGGTCTAAAGCCTTTCTTCAACAAGTCATGTGAAATCGACGTTGAGATTACCAATAGTAGACCCGCGGCTGTTGATAGTGCGGCTGCTAGGCCACCGGCTGCAAGTAGTGCTACAACCCAGTTTGGTAGTTTTGCTAGCTCTGGAGAAGCCAGTACGATGATGTCACGGTTAATCTTCATTTCGTTGCGTTCGTCGCCCGAGTAGAACATTTTGCCATCGCCGTTCTTATCTTCCCAACCAACTAGGCCAGTGCTTTCCCAGTTTTTGTACCAGCTTGGTGCTTCTGCTGCTGCGACACCTTGCATGTCTGGGCCATTAATCGTTTCGATCATATTTACACGAGCGAAGGCTGCAACGCCTGGCGCTGTTGTGTATAGCAATGAGATGAACAGTAGTGCCCAACCCGCTGAGATACGAGCATCACGTACTTTTGGTACCGTGAAGAAACGAATGATTACGTGTGGAAGACCGGCAGTACCTACCATTAGAGCTGCACAGATGAAGAATACATCTACCATGCTCTTGTTACCTTCGGTATAGGCGGTAAATCCGAGCTCTTCGGTTAGTCCATCCAGTTTATCAAGTAAGTATACATCTGTACCTGATAGCGTTGAGCCCATACCAACTTGTGGAAGTGGGTTACCTGTCATCATGATTGAGGTAAAGATTGCTGGAACAAGGAAGGCGAAAATGAGGACACAGAATTGAGCTACCTGCGTATAAGTGATGCCTTTCATGCCACCAAGCACTGCGTAGAAGAACACAATACCCATACCAATGATGATGCCTAGGTTAATATCAACTTCTAGGAAACGAGAGAATACAACGCCAACACCACGCATCTGGCCTGCAACGTACGTAAATGATACGAAGATTGCACAGAATACCGCTACCATACGTGCTGTTTTCGAGTAGTAACGTTCACCGATGAAATCAGGAACCGTAAACTGACCGAACTTACGTAGGTAAGGTGCTAAACATAGCGCAAGTAGTACATAACCACCTGTCCAACCCATGAGGTAAACCGCACCGTCGTAACCAACGAATGAGATGATACCTGCCATTGAGATGAATGATGCTGCCGACATCCAGTCAGCGGCTGTTGCCATGCCGTTTGCTACTGGGTGTACGCCGCCGCCAGCAACGTAGAATTCACTCGTTGTTCCAGCACGAGCCCAGATTGCGATGCCGATATAGACTGCGAAAGTAATACCGACGAGAATAAACGTCCAAGTTTGAATATCCATGTTCTAGCCTCTAGTCTTCCTGTACGTTGTATTTTTTGTCCAGCTTATTCATGCGAACAACGTAAATAAATATCAACGCCACGAAGGTATAAATTGAACCTTGTTGAGCGAACCAAAAACCTAGCTTAAATCCGCCAAATTGAATGGTATTTAGGACATCCACAAATAAGATGCCAGCGCCGTAAGACACCACAAACCATATTGCGAGTAGTGTTCCCATTATTCCCAAGTTTTCCTTCCAGTAGGCTTGAGCATGTTCCGTAGATTCGAACGCCATTGCCTTCTCCTTTATTCCGTTTTCGTAGAAACCGTTTTTGTGAAACCGTTTTGTAAAATAGCGTGTTAATGTAATGTTACGATTTAGAATGTAGCAAGGATAAGTCAAGGGATCTGTGCAACTTTAGTCGGGATGGTATTAGCGCTAATGTACTGAAATATGGGAGCTAGGAGACATAACCATAGAAAAATGTGATGTTACAGTATTGTTAAATTAGCCAAAGGTCTAACAAAGAGGGATGAATTAGAGTGCGAGTCATAAAATTTAACAACTAAATGACCGAGAAACTGTATTTAGCCCTGCTTATGACACGAAGCGAAACATAAGTTTGTTATAGTAACTACGGCACTTTCACCGACCGTGCCTTGCTAAACGGCAAAAGATCAACAGGCTTAAAGCTCGGATTTTATTCTTTGGGGGAACGAATTGGACGCAATAACCATTAACCACTTATTCTTGACTGGTGCCGTACTCATCGCCATCAGCGTACTTTTCTCACAAGTGTCCTCTCGATTGGGCCTTCCTATTCTTTTGATCTTTTTGTTCGTTGGTATGTTAGCGGGTGAAGATGGACCCGGTAATATTCATTTCGATGATTACTCACTGACCTACTTGGTGAGTAACCTTGCGCTTGCCGTGATTCTGTTGGATGGCGGTATGCGAACCAAGGTGGCGAGCTTCAAGGTCGCTTTCTGGCCTTCGCTCTCGCTGGCGACGATAGGTGTCGCATGTACAGCAACCTTAACCGGATTAATGGCGGCTTGGCTGTTCGATCTGTCATTGATGCAGGGTATCTTAGTTGGTGCGATTGTGGGTTCGACTGATGCCGCTGCGGTATTTTCTTTGTTGAAAGGGCAGAGCCTCAATGAACGTGTTGGTTCAACCCTAGAGATCGAATCCGGTACCAATGACCCAATGGCTGTTTTCCTGACGGTGACTTTAATTGCGCTGTTAGGTAACCCTGACGCTGAGATGGGAATGAACTTCCTACTGCAAAGTTTTGCGATGCAGTTTGGTATCGGTACTCTTGTTGGTATTGGCGGCGGCTGGGTTCTATGGAGCTTAATCAATCGAGTACAACTGGCTGATGGCCTTTACTCCATTCTGGTACTCAGTGGGGGCGTGGCTCTGTTTGCGTTCTCTAACATGCTTGGCGGTAGTGGCATCTTATCGATTTACCTCGTAGGTCTGTTCATTGGTAATCGTCCAACGCGTTCTCGACACTCTATTCTTAATGTCCTAGACGGTATGACGTGGCTAAGTCAGATCGTGATGTTCTTGGTGTTGGGTTTATTGGTGACACCATCGACCTTAATGGACATTGCACTTCCTGCGTTAGCACTGGCTTTCGGTATGATTTTGTTTGCTCGTCCAGTGTCGGTTTGGTTGGGTTTGCTGCCGTTCAGAAGCTTTACCACCAAGGAGCGCTGGTTTGTCTCTTGGGTCGGTTTACGTGGTGCAGTGCCGATCATTTTGGCGGTTTTTCCGATGATGGCTGGCCTGCCCAATGCTCAGCTTTACTTCAATATTGCCTTCTTCGTGGTTATGGTTTCGCTGATTGTTCAGGGCGGTAGCTTGATGAAAGTTGCGAGGTTGGCTCAGGTGACCTTACCACCGACACCGACACCGATTTCTCGTACCGGCATGGAGATTTATCCGACCAGTGAGTGGGAGATGTTTGTCTACAAGCTGAAAGAGGAAAAGTGGTGTGTTGGTGAACCGCTTAAGCGTTTGTCTATGCCTGAAGGGACGCGAATTACGGCGCTGTTTAGAAAAGATGCTTTGCTTCACCCATCGGGCAGCACTGTGTTAGAGGCGAACGATATTCTCTGTGTGCTTGGCCAAGATAAAGACCTAGATAGCCTAAGTGCGCTATTCAGTGAGGCTCCTCTAGCTGAAGAGGCCGCTCGATTCTTTGGTGATTTCTTCTTGAATGTCGAACTATCGGTTGCAGCAGTCAGTGATTGTTATGGCATTGAACTGGGCTCGGAAGAAGAGCGAGAAATGACGCTAAAACAATTGGCTGAGCGAGAGCTTGGTGCCCACCCTGTATTAGGCGATAGTTTTGTGTGGCATGACATTACTTGGGTGGTTGCAGAGATAGATGTTCATAAAGTCGTCAGGTTGGGTTTATGTTTACCAAAGACGACTTTAGAAGAGGATATAAGCGAAGCCTAGTTGTGGACTTCTTGTAGCAAGATAACTGCTTGAGTTCGGTTTTTCACATCCAGTTTACGGAAGATGGCTGTCATATGTGCCTTGATAGTCGCTTCCGAAACATTCAATTCATAGGCGATTTGCTTGTTCAGTAGGCCGTCTGAAAGCATCCCTAACACCTTGTATTGCTGAGGCGTCAGTGTGGAAAGCTTTTCCGCAAGGTCGCTACAGGCTGCATTGTTGGTGATAAGCCCTTCAGGGAAGAATGGGTCGCCATTCAGCACTTGATTGAGTGCGCTGACCAATTCACGCATATCACTCGACTTAGGGATGAAGCCAAAGGCACCGTGGCTCTTCACTTGAGTGACAACGCTGGCATCCTCGCTGGCTGAGATCACCACAATCGGTAAATTTGGATATTCAGCACGCAGTTGAATTAAGCCCGACATCCCGTTTGCTCCCGGCATTTTAAGGTCGAGAAGCAACAGGTCGGGTTCATCTTCTTTTTTTAGTAGAGTCAGTAAGGCATCGAGAGAATCAGCCTCAAGCAGGTTCGCACCGCTGATAGCCATATGAACTGACTGAAACAGGGCGTTGCGAAAGAGAGGGTGGTCATCAGCAATGATGATGGTATAGGTCGAGTCCATGACGTTCATACTTTTAACAATTTAGTTAATATTTATTATCATCCTGATTGAGTATGTGGACAATATCTATGCATGAAAAGTCTGAACCATATCGACTTTTATCCCCGGAATAAGAAAGCGTTACTCTGAATAGCAAAAAAGCCGCACTGCCATCTCGTTACTGAGGGGCGGTACGGCTTTCGTTTAGGCGGATATTCCGGTGAATATTGCCGTTATAGCTGGTGGTCTTGCATGTGTTTTAAGAATACATCTGCCGGCATAAAACCCGTCACACGAGCATTTGGAACATGGTTACCCTCGCCATCCCAGAACTCTATGGTTGGCAACCCGAGTACCTGCAATTGTTTAAGCAGTTCAATGTCTTGAGGCATGTTTCTCGTTACGTCAGCCTGAAGCAGGACGAAATCAGAAAGCTTGTTCTCAACATCTGCTTGGTGGAAGGTGTACTTCTCAAACTCTTTACATGCCACACACCAATCGGCGTAGAAATCGAGCATCACTGGTTTGCCGAGTTTCTTGGCTTCGATGAGCTGGATTTCTAACTCTTCAACCGTGTTGACGCGGGCAAATTGGATTTGTTGCTCAACCACAACGCTCTTTTCTGCGAACCAGTAATTGAGTGCAGGTTGAGCTGATGCGAACAGGCCAAGCATCGCGATGATACCTACAGCGCTCTGTTTCCAACCACCGAATGGCAGTGCATTCTTGCTGTGGTAAAGCCAACCAAAGGCGATGAACCCAAGACCAGACCAAAGTACCGTTGCCCACAATTCAGGAATAATTCGCTCTAGCAGGAAGATAGGCGCTGCCAGCAAGATAAAGCCGAATACGATCTTCACCTTGTCCATCCAGCTGCCTGCTTTCGGCAGAAGCTTATTACCAAACACCGCAACCAAAATCAGCGGAATACCCATACCCATCGCTAACGCATACAGAGCGATCGCTCCGGTTAATAGGTCGCCACTTTGAGCCACATACAATAACGCGCCTGACAGTGGCGCTGTGGTACAAGGTGAACACACCAAGCCAGAGATAGCGCCCATTGCGAACACGCCCAAGGTATTACCACCTTGTTGTTTGTTGCTTTGGTTATTAAGCCAAGTTTGGATACTGCTTGGCAGTTGTAGGTTATAAACGCCGAACATCGACATCGCCAACGTCACGAACAGAACACTCAGCGCGATTAATACGTAAGGGTGTTGCATCGCAGCTTGGAACTGCATGCCAGCTGAAGCAACCACTAAACCTAATAAGGTGTAGGTCAGCGCCATGCCTTGCACGTAGATGAAGGACAGCATCAGCGCACGACCTTGGCTGAGCTTACCGCCACCTAGCACAATACCCGTTAGAATCGGATACATAGGCAGGACACACGGCGTAAAGGCCAAGCCAACACCGAGTGCGAGGAATAATAATGGCGTCCACCAACTGTCACCCAGCTTATCGGCTAAGCCTGCTTCTTTTGAAACGGGAGCATTGGTTTGTTGAGTGGTATTGCTTGCTGCGTCAGCGGTAGGAGAAGAGGCTTGTACTGAATTGTCAGCTTCACCAGCTGCATCAGAAGAACCTTGTAAAGCACCACTGTTTTGCACATCACTGCTTTTCATATCCCCAGAACTCGTCGCAGTAAACGGTTCAAGGTCGATTACTCGGATCTCTGGTGGGTAACAGAAACCAGCATCTGCACAGCCTTGATACTTAACGATCAGCTGTGAGCCATCTTGGTAACTCTGTAGAGGAACTTGCACGAATAACGGCTGAGTATAAATGCTCACCTCACCGAAGAATTCATCTTGGTGTGGTTGGCCATTTTCCATTTCAACATTGCCGATAGTGAGATTTTGGCCAGTGAACGAGAGGCTATGTTGATAGAGGTAGTAGCCCTCTTTTACTTGCCAGTCGAGAAGGACCTTGCCGTCTTGCTGGTAGTAATTGAAAGGGAAAGCTTGGTCTACAGGGACAAAACCGTTGTTATTGCCTCCGAAGCTTGGCTCGGCGTTGTCGTTTCCAAAAAGCGCCCACGCAGGCTGGGTGAACAGGGAAACACAAACAAAAAGTAATGTGGCAAGTCGTCGCATACTATTTAGTCATCAAAATGGAGTTGAAGGTATCTTAACTCAATCAGACCGTAATAGTTTGTGATTAGTTTCATCGGTAGACAAATATCCCCTAAGGCGGGTGGGCTATTTTCTGGGGCAGTCGAGAGAGTGTCAGTCGCTCAACATGAGTTGTCAGCTTTTGCCAATAAGACATTTAAGCCACTCCTAAGCGTGCTCTTACTACTTGTTCGCAAGCATCTATATTCGTGGTGTCTTTCGGAATAATTAACACCGTGTCATTGCCGCCAACCGTACCGATAATCTCGGTATGTGGGTCGATATCAACCAATCTTGCGACCAACTGTGCGCAACCAGGGTTTGTTTTTACGATCACCATTGCTTGGTTGTGAGTAATTAATTCGATTTGTGATGAGATTGACGCATCGACACGTACCGGTGCGCTTTCTACGGTGATGCAGTAAACCTTTTTGCCACAGGCGTTCTGGATTTTGACAACACCGAGTTGTGACAAAATACGAGACACAGTCGACTGGCTAATGCCTGTATAACCAATGTCGACGAGTTTCTCTCGCAGCTGGTTCTGGGTCGAGAAGCTTTGCTGTTGTAGTAAGCGTTTGCACGCTGCAGTCAGTGTTTTATCTTCAGCTGAATACAAGCAACCGTGCTCAGTGATTTGGTTCATGAACAACTCCTTAAAGCCAACGTGTGGGTATCGCTTGTCCATAGCGCAGAACGCACTCCCAAAGCCGTAGAGTACGATTGTTAGTTAGGGCTTACCGATGAATCCCGAAATAAATAGGAAGGGTATGCGTGATGTATGATCTTCTATTCATCCAGTCTACCACTAAAGAATAGTTATCTTTTTGAAGGTGATCACCAAACAAAATTCTGGTTATTTGCTTTTTTTGTGGAATTTTATTCTTTGGGTAAGTGGATATTTATTCCGGGTTGGGAATAAATATCCATGTAGTTTGAGCGGTTTCTTTTACGAAGGTAAGAGCGCTAAGGGCTAGCGGATTTCACTCATGATCTCGCGAGAGAATACTTTTTCACAATAGTGACACTTTAGTTGGACGTTTTCGTGTTTTAGCTGCACTTTAAAGCTACTTTCAACGGGTTCACCGTGCGAAATACAGTTGCTATTCGGGCAAGAGTACACACTGTTGATTTGGTCTGGCAGTACTAATGTTAGCTTATTAACCACCTTGTACTCTTCAATCTGATTTACCGTCGCTTGCGGCGCATACAGAGCCAATTGGTTGGCTTGTTCCTTGGTCAGAAAGATGTTCTCAATCTTGATCAGATCTTTATGACCAAGCGCAGATGATGGCAGATTCAACCCCATGGTGATGCGTTGTTCTGTTTTGTGTAGCTTAAACAGTTTGAGGATTTTGATACCAAGATGAGCAGGGATGTGGTCAATCACGCTGCCGTTACGGATCGCTTCTACTTGTAGCTGAGTTTGTTTAACCATGACTGTTTCTCCTGCTTATAAAGTGTCGTTAAGAACTAGGGCCAATAGGGCTTCGCGAGCGTATACACCGTTTTCAGCTTGTTCAAAGTAGTAAGCGTGTGGCGTTTTATCTACGTCGGTTGTGATTTCATCGACGCGTGGTAATGGGTGAAGCACCTTCATGTTCTGGCGTGCATCTTTCAAGGTATCGGCCGTTAGAATGTAAGCCGACTTCATGTGCGCGTATTCTGACGCATCAAAGCGCTCTTTCTGTACGCGAGTCATGTACAGGACATCCAGTTCAGGCACCACTTCTTCAATGCTGCAGTGGGTGCTGTATTGGATGCCCATCTCTTCCAATTCTTCACAGATGTAATCAGGCATCGCTAACACTTCTGGCGCGATAAAGAAGAAACGCACGTTATTGAATTTTGATAGTGCTTGCGTCAAAGAGTGTACGGTACGGCCATATTTTAGGTCGCCGACGAAAGCCACATTGAGGTTATCGAGCGTGCCTTGCGTTTCGTAAATCGAGAACAGATCCAATAAGGTTTGCGTTGGGTGTTGGTTTGCACCGTCGCCACCATTCACAATTGGCACACCGTTAGAAAATTCAGACGCTAAGCGCGCCGCGCCTTCTTGTGGGTGACGCATCACAAAGGCATCCACGTAAGATGAAATCACTTGAACGGAATCGGCAAGTGTTTCGCCTTTTTTCGCCAGCGATGTGTTGCCGCCATTATCAAAGCCGATGACTGTGCCGCCAAGGCGTTGAACTGCGGTTTCAAATGAGAGGCGAGTTCGAGTTGAAGGCTCAAAGAAGCAGCTCGCAACGACTTTATTTTTCAGCAGCTCAGGGTTTGGTTCTGCTTTGAGTCTTGCTGCAGTATCGACGATAAGCTCCAGTTCATCACGAGATAGCTCTGGAATGGAGATGATGTGCTTGTTAAATAACGAATGCGCCATAACGGGTCTTCCTTTTTCTATGCATACAGTCAAATTGCGGACAAAAAAAAGCCCCCTAAAAATAGGAGGCTTCGAAATGATCAATAGAGCAAAATAAAAATGACACCAACGCCGTTCTAAGGCGTATTGGCTGACAATCATGTGCGAAAAAATTGCGGTTCATTTTTTGCTCTCTTAAGACAAATTGCGGAGGATTATACTCAGATAAAAAGGCCATGCAATACTTTCTGTAAAGTATTCATTTAATGGATTTTTATGCGAGATTACGTCCATTTTGAACTCCCATTTAAGTCTTTGTTGGGGCTAAGACTTACAAGGTTTTCCAGGAAATTATCTCTTCAACCGCATGAAAAAAAATGCGAGTTTTATTCAAGGTCAAAATCCCAAGAACGCCCCCCGCATTTCCCTGTCATTGCACTTAACTTATCAACGTATTTCGAACAAGTGAGTGCCTAGCTTCATAATTTTTAACGTCTTAACTGTTTAGTTTCTTAGTTTCTTAGGTAATTAGCTGCCTAATGTCGCAACCATTACTGCTTTGATGGTGTGCATGCGGTTTTCTGCTTCATCGAACACGATAGAGTATTGAGACTCAACCACTTCATCCGTCACTTCTACGCCATCTTTAAGCTGCGGATATTCAGCAGCAAGCTGTTTGCCGACAGTTGTATCTTCGCCGTGGAAAGCAGGTAGGCAGTGCATGAATTTCACATGTGGGTTGCCTGTTGCTTTGATCATGTCCATGTTGACTTGGTAAGGCATCATTAGGTTGATACGCTCAGCCCATGCTTCTTTCGCTTCGCCCATTGATACCCAAACGTCGGTATATAGGAAGTCACAACCTTGCACGCCTTCTTGAACATCTTCTGTTAGCGTGATTTTGCCGCCAGTGTGTTCTGCGATTTCACGACATTGAGCTAATAGCTCTTCTTCTGGCCAGAATTGTTTTGGAGCAACAAGGCGAATGTCCATGCCCATTTTAGCAGCACCAACCATCAGAGAGTTGCCCATGTTGTTGCGAGCATCACCTAGGTAAGCAAACTTGATTTCATGCAATTGCTTGCCACGGCCGTATTCCGTCATAGTTAGGAAGTCAGCTAGGATTTGTGTTGGGTGGAATTCGTCAGTCAGGCCATTCCACACAGGAACGCCAGCGTAAGCGCCTAGCTCTTCAACGATTTCTTGACCAAAGCCGCGGTATTCGATGCCATCGTACATACGGCCTAGAACGCGAGCGGTGTCTTTCATTGATTCTTTGTGGCCAATTTGAGAGCCAGATGGGCCTAAGTAAGAAACTCGAGCACCTTGGTCGAATGCTGCTACTTCGAATGCACAGCGAGTACGAGTTGAGGTTTTTTCAAAGATAAGCGCAATGTTTTTGCCAGTCAGTGTTGGCTGTTCGTAACCGTTGTACTTCGCTTTTTTTAGCTCCATAGAAAGATCTAACAAGTGTTGAATTTCGCGTGGAGTGAAATCTAGTAGTTTTAGGAAGTTACGATTGCGTAGGTTAAAAGCCATGATGTATTCCTTCTTAGATTTAGGCGCTTCCTTGTTACAGGGAAATAAAATTCAAGAAAGCGCGATTCAATTTTTAGTTAAAGTTGTTCGGTTTTGTTTGTTTCGTTTAATCTGTTTTCGCAAGCTTTAAAAGCTCTCAAGACTTAAGGTTCTCAAGCTTTAAGTTTTTCAAGATGATAAAGCTCGCTAGTGCATTAACCTTTGGTGATATTGGTGCCCGCTTGGCCTTGCAGGATTTGCAAACCATCTTCGAGTGCGCCGATACCCACTACTTTGCCGCCTTGCTGAATGAACTCGCACGATGCTTCGATTTTTGGCCCCATTGAGCCTGCATCAAATGTAAACTTCGCCAATTCACTTGGTGTAGTACTGCGCAGTGCGTGTTGAGTCGGTTTGCCCCAATCAAGATAAACAGCGTCAGCATCGGTCAGAATAAGTAGTGCATCCGCATCCAATTGTTTCGCCAAGAAAGCCGCTGACATGTCTTTGTCGATAACCGCTTCAACGCCGACTAATTTGCCATTTTCTTTTTTCACTGGGATGCCACCACCGCCAGTACAAATTACGAGGTGACCTGCATCGATAAGTTGAGTGATCGCTTCGTGTTCAACAATGCCAGTAGGGCGTGGGCTTGGCACTACTCGACGGAAATGTTGACCGTCTGGTTTTACGATCCAGTGGAATTTCTCCGCTAACTCACGCGCTTCTGCTTCTTCGTAGATCGGGCCAATTGGCTTAGTTGGATCTGCGAATGCAGGATCGTTTGGATCAACGGTCATTTGCGTCAACATGCATGAGATGTTGCGGTCAGGCAGGTAGTTTTTGAACTCTTGCATCAGCATGTAGCCGATCATGCCTTGAGTCTCACTGCCCAATACATCCAATGGATACGGGTTTACTTTTTTGTACTCCAAACCTTGCAGAGCAAGTAAGCCAACTTGTGGACCATTACCGTGCACTAGAACCACGTTGTACACTTTCGCGATTTCAGAGATGGTTTTAACAGCCGTTTCAATATTACGGCGTTGAACATCGGCTTCTAACGGCTCACCGCGACGAAGTAGGGCATTACCGCCGAGTGCAACAACAACAGTTTGCTTAGTCATAATTGTGTTCTCTCATTTTGGCCAAGTTGAGATTATTTAAGGTCGTTCAACTTGGCCGTTTCGTCTTAGTGATTAGATACCATCACGCTCAATTGGGCAGCTCATGCAGCGTGCACCACCGCGACCGCGACCAAGTTCGTCTCCTGGAATCGGAAGAACCGTGATGCCTGCTTTGTCGTATTTTTCGTTGGTGTATGTGTTGCCTTCGTAGCCAATAACAACGCCAGGTTTAACCGTTAGAACGTTGTTTGCATCGTTCCACTGCTCACGTTCTGCATGGAAGTTGTCGCCACCCGTTGTGATTAGGTTTAGCTTGTCTACGCCAAGTGCTTTCTCGATAGCTGTTACGAAGTAGCCTTCTTCTTTCACTTTCACTGCGCCTGACTCATCGCCAGTTAGGTTCCAGCACTGCACGTCTTTACTTACCACTTCAGGGTAAACAGAGAACGTATCTTCGTTCATGTGAGTCATCACGGTGTCTAAGTGCATGCAAGAACGGTGTTTTGGTAGCTGCATTGCGATAACTTGTGTCGCTTGACCGTGTTTGAATAGGCTAGACGCTAAGTGTTCAACACCTTGTGCTGTTGTACGCTCAGACATACCGATAAGAACCGCGCCACGGCCGAGAACAAGAACGTCACCACCTTCGATTGTTGAGTTGTCGTAGTTGATGTTTTCTTCATCACCGAAGTATTTAATGAAGTCTTCGCCTGCGAATGTTGGGTGCCAGCGGTAAATAGCGCGAACGTGGTTTGTTTCACGTTGACGAGCAGGTTTCGCCATCGGGTTGATAGATACGCCACCGTATACCCAGCAAGATGTGTCACGAGTAAATAGGTGGTTTGGTAGAGGTTCGATAATGAAGTCAGTTGGTGCGTGCATGCCTTGCATCATTGAAGATGATTTCATTGGCATTTCAGCGTAAGACAGACCGCCCGTTAGGATTTTTGCTAGCTCTAAGTTTGGTAAGTCGCCCAAGTAGCAGCGCACATCATTAGCGAATGTTTTACCCAAACGGTAATCAGATACCTGGCAGCTTAGTAGCCAGTCTTTCGCTTCTGGCACTGCTAGTGTGTCTGCTAGTAGGTCAGTAAGAAGAAGAACTTCAACACCCTGATCACGTAGCGTTTTAGTAAATGCGTCATGCTCTTTACCTGCGCGCTCAACAGCCAGTACGTCATCAAATAGTAAATCGTGACAGTTAGAGGGTGTTAGGTGAGTCAGTGCGCGTCTTGGGCGGTGAACTAGAACGCGGCGCAATTGACCTATTTCAGAACCTACATAGAACTTACTCATGATCGTCTCTCTCTTATATATTTGAATTACTTTTATCGCTAAGAGTAATTATTTATTTTCAGTGGAGAATAATGAATTATTTTATTCATATCTCTTGTCTGGAATTAATATTACGCCTGCTAGTCAGGTATTCTTAGAGATCTATCACAAATCGTTTTTTATCCTGCAGCCCTTTAAAATTAAGGGTTTTAACAAACTTTATGCACTTTTAGCCATGACGATTACATTCTAAATAGTTAGCTGTTAGGGAACTTTATGCACGCTTTTTTGATGAACCTGCCTAGAATCAAAATTGTTAGGTATTATATGCATAATAGTTTTATTGATAAGAATGTACTTAGCTTGGAAGTATGCAATGTTTCTATTTAGATATTTAATTTTGGATGTGAAATTAATTATTTATTAACAAAATAAATGCGAATAAAGCTGTTGTGGTCACACTTTATAATTGGTTTTTTTAAGCCAGTTTTCTATAAAAATAGCTTTTATTTCCCCTTTGGTTATTACAAGGTGAATAACTT
>NZ_JBFRLX010000004.1:0-39574 GCF_041470165.1 Vibrio sp. 10N.286.46.A8 | reverse complement strand
GATATTGGGTTCGAGACGAAATAAGGCGCATAATTTTGCATAGGCTAAAAACTTAGCCTTAAGAGGGAGAAATGTTATAAAAAGTGATCAGCGTCAGAGGAGTAAGAGACGCGTAGCGCCCGAATTTAAACGCTTAACCAATGGGCTAACAGGTTCAACTGGCTTATTTAGACGGAGAAAGAGTCAAATTTAAACACTCAACGCGCTAAGAAGTTAGCGAGAAGTTGGTGTCCCTGCTCTGTTTTAATCGACTCAGGGTGAAATTGTACGGCATCAATCGGCAAGGTTTTGTGTTGATAACCCATGATTTCATCCATGCTGCCATCTTCAAATTCCGTCCAAGAGGTCAATTCAAAGCAGTCAGGCAGCGTGCCATTTTTCACCACTAGAGAATGGTAACGTGTCACGGTTAGAGGGTTATTAAGCCCTTGAAAAACGCTCTTGCCATTGTGGCGGATTGGGGAGGTTTTACCGTGCATCACTTGTCTGGCTCGCACTACTTCACCACCAAAGACTTGAGCAATGGCTTGATGACCAAGGCACACACCTAAGATAGGCAACTTACCCACGAAGTGTTCAATGACTTGCAGAGAGATTCCCGCATCATCAGGCGTACAAGGGCCTGGCGAGATAACAAGATGGCTAGGATTCAGCGCTTCAATACCCGCAATATCAATCTCATCGTTGCGAACAACTTTCACAGTGACCCCTAACTCACAGAAATACTGATACAAGTTATAGGTAAAAGAGTCGTAGTTATCGATGATAAGTAACATGGGTCGAAATCGTTTGCTAAATACTAAATGATTGGAAGATATAGGGGCGGTATTGTGCAATATAAAGCAAGAAAGGCAAGTGAAAATGATAAAAAGAAAATCAGCTTTCGCTGCCCTGATAACTTTACACTACAAATACATAAACGTTACTGGCAATGAAGCCAGAGTGATCCACTTTGTCTTCTCAAGACATAGATGTCTCCCATCCCTGCCAAAGTTCCCATAAAAATTAAAACCTTATAAGTTGCGGGTTTTTTATGACATGGTTCTTTTTTTGTGAAAAATAACAACTCAATGAATAATTGTTTGAGTTATCATTAGCGTGAATTTACTGACCTTTAATAGAAAAATGAAAGAGAACAAGCTCGTCTACCTAATTCGTTACATACCGACTATAACTGTGGTTCTATTCTCTATTATCGTCTTTTCGTTATCGGTCAATGATAGTTATCGACGAACCAATCAAGAAATCACTCACATAGAGTCCGATGTTGTTGAAGAAAAAAAAGCCTATTTAAAATCTCAAGTCAGCTATGTCAACAAGCAGCTCAACTACTTAGAAGAAACAACAATAACCACACTACGCGACAGTATAAAAACTCATACTCTCCGCACTCACTCCATACTAAATCAACTGTACAAGGACAACCCACAATTAAGTGAACAAGAGTTTACAACCTTGGTTCGTTCGAGTTTGAAAAACTACAGATTCAATGACGGTCGTGGTTACCCTTTTATTTATCACCATGATGGAACTGTTATTTTTCACCCTGTTTTTCCTAGTATGCAAGGAGCCTCTAAATGGGAGTTTCAAGATGCTAAAGGACACTTTGTTGCTCAGGAATTAACAAAAAAAGCGATTGAAGAAAAAGAAGGCTTTCATAAATGGTGGTTTCTAAAACCGAATTCATTCGCAAAGCAGTATGAAAAAATCGGCTATATCGTTAATTTCTCGCCATATAATTGGTATATAGGTACGAGTGACTTTATTACAGATGTCCAGGCAGACATTCAAAGTGACGTGCTCGAATGGTTAAGTCAGCTTCAAATTGGTCAACAGAGTAACTTCTACGTTATCGACACTAAAGGCGATGTGCTGGCTCATACCACTCCTAGCTTTATTGACACTAATATCCATAACATTCAAAACATACACTTCCGCACTCAAGCAGTCGCGCTGTTGGAACAATCGGATGTCTATGTTAGACACTTAGCTGCCGACAATCACTCGTTAGAAAACCTTAGTTATGTCATCAAAAATAGTACTTGGGGCTGGACGATAGGCGCGAGCTTTAGTGTCACTGCATTAGAAAGACTTGTAGCTAAAAAAAATGCCGAGTTGATTGAAAAAAGAAATGATGAGCTCAATCGCTTAGCACTCATGTATAGCATAGTCGTTCTATTAGTCGGACTACTCTCATATTATGTAAGCACTCTAGTTTCTCGTCGCTTTGAATCTTATCAAGCTGAAATTCAATCTGACTTTGAAAAGCTCTGTACTGCAAACAGCACGCTGAATCACTTTGCTAATCATGACCAACTGACTGGGCTTTTTAATCGACACTTTTTTGAAGTCTATATGGAGAAAGAGCTGGCCAAAACTCAATCAGATGACGATAAATTTCTTGTCTGTTTTATTGATGTAGATAACTTTAAAAACATCAACGACTACTACGGACACAGTGTTGGAGACGAACTCTTAATACAGATATCTCAAACGCTTAAAAAAGTATGCCCTAATTTTTCAGAAGTGTTCCGGTTCGGAGGTGATGAATTTATTGTTACTTTCCCTGCTCTAAACAGCCTAAAACAGGCAGAAAGCGTCATGAAACTATTTCATGATGAACTTGCGACCAAGTATCAATGCTTTGAGCATGAATTTGATATCAGTTTTAGCTTAGGTGCCGCCTTGTATCCCGATCACGGGCGCACTGTCGATGAGTTGCTCGCAAGCTCTGATATTATGCTCCATTCTGTGAAATCAGAAGGCAAAGCAAACTGTGCTATTTTCTCATCAAAAACCTCTGCGAAAAATCAACGTAAGTTTCTGATTGAAGACAATTTACTTACCGCTATAGAAAGAAGAGAAATTTATTTAGATTATCAGCCTCAGTATTGCTTACAGTCTGGAAGGTTATGGGGAATCGAAGCGCTAGCTCGATGGAAAAGCCCAACATTGGGTAACGTTTATCCTGATGAATTTATCTCCGTCGCTGAAGTCAGTGGTCATATACGCGCATTAGGTTGGTATTTTATTGAATTAGCCTACCAACAGTATTCAGAACTCGATTTTCCAGACGATGCGCCTATTTTACTGGCACTGAACTTATCACCCGTTCAAATTGGTGAAACAAACTTTGCTGAAAATATCATAAAAATAACAGAGCGCTACGGTATAAACCCATCCCATATATGCCTAGAAGCCACCGAAGGCATCATGCTAAAAAATCCGGAAGAGGTAGCAAAAGTTGCGTATCAACTTCGTAGTAAAGGGTTTCACTTGGCCTTAGATGATTTTGGTACTGGGTACTCTTCGTTGAAGTATTTGTCATTACTTCCTATTCATGAAATTAAAATAGATCGTAGCTTTATTTGGCAACTTTCAGAATCGAATACCGCTCATGAACTATTAAAAAGCATTGTCGCAATTGGGCGGTCTACAGGAACAAGAACCGTCGCTGAAGGTGTCGAAACCATTGAACAACTCGAATATGTTAAACAATATGGATGTGACATTGTCCAAGGGTACTTATTTTCAAAACCGGTATCACTGGAAAAAGCGGTACAAATACGCCAATACGACCTTGAAAAGATGGAATCATACCAATCACAGTAAGTAAGTGTTCAAAAATAGCGCAGGAAAAAAGCTTGAGAACAAGGCGGATTTTTTTGATAAGTAGTTATTCTACAATCAAAAAATCTAACGACGTTATCGAGATTTTTAACAAGCTAGGGTGAACAGTTATTTACTACGATTGGTATCAATGAGTAGCTAAAATATAAACCGCTACCTATAGGTAGCGGTTTATTATGACTCAAAAAGCCTTATTACTTACGACGACGCCACATTGCTAAGCCAAACAATGACATCAGTGCACCGGAACCAAACGAACCACCGACTTTAAGCTCAAGAACTGCCGGATCATGATCCGATGAACGGAAGTGATCTTGGTACTTCGGCAGATCACCTTTGAACTCTTCGTTGTAATCAAGCAACTTCGATTCACCGCCGTTGATGTGCCAGTCAGTCGCATCCACCACCATGTCTTTCAGGCTGTCGCTGATCAACAGGTGATCCAAAGCGCCAACCTCATCATTGTATGAGTAGCTCCAGCTGTCTGGGTGCTTTTGAGCCACAGCATTAATGTAGCCGTAGTTCTTAGTAATCACCGCACCGGTATCACCAAACTGCTCGACACCGTCAATGTAGGTGTTACGCGCCGCTTTGATTTGCTTACCGTATTTCTCTTCAGAGTAATCCGTCAGTACCAGCATTGGGTCTTCCATGCCGTACGAGTTCATATCACCCAGAATCACTTTATGGCCTTTGATGCCGTCTAGCGCTTCACCCAATGCAACCGCAGCTGCAACACGGAAGTTCTCACATGAACCTTGCTTGTCGGCATCAACGCCACCTTGACCGCCCTGTTCGACAGGGGCTGCATCTTCCCAACACTTAGAACCTTTCGATTTAAAGTGGTTAATCGCAACGGTGAGTTTCTCTTTAGTGCCTTTGACTTTAAAAGTTGGCGCCAATGAGTCACGTTGATAGTTCTTACCGTCTTCAATCACCTTGCCAGAATCGTCTAACACCTCTGGCGCTTGTTGGCTTGGCATCGCGATAACACGGCGGTCTTTAAGCTTAACCACTTTCTTACGGTAAATAACACCTGTTGTAATGACGTCAGTACCAATCGAGTCCATCTCGTCGGTTACGCCATCTTCGTTCGAATCGACAGCCACAAAGGTATAGCGGTCTTTCTTACGCTCAATGCGATCATTCAGTTGGTTTACAAGCTGCTGAATGGCAGAGCCTTCACCAAAACCGTTGTTCTCAATTTCCATCAAACCAATGATGTCGGCATCTAGACGAAGAATCGCGTTCACAATCTTCTCTTGCTGCATCTCAAACTCAGTGATGGTGTTCGCGCCACGGTTGTTGCCGTGTTGGTTCGCGTCACCGCCAAATGGAGAGTTAAAGTAGTTCAATACGTTGAAGGTCGCGATACGTAGATCACCTTCATCCATATCAGGCTTGTCAGTACGTGGGTCATTACGTACAAAGTTCTCAGCCGAGATCTGGTTGGTTGTCACTAAGCGATATTCGCCGTAACTGTAGGTCAGTACACCTTCTAGGCCAATAATGGTGTCATCAATACGGATGTAGTCTTCTGTTGAACCATCTTGGTCAATATCGGTACGGCCAAAGTCTGGATAGAAAGGAACTTGTCCGTCACCGGCTTTTTGATCGGTTTCAACAAAAAGACGACGGTCTGCGTTATCTTTAGTTTGCTGTTTCGCATCTTCAGAGCCAGCTGCAGATAACTGGTTCGGCTGCATGTTAATACGCTCATGGGCCAGTACCATGTTGTTACGACGACCTGCGTAGTCATAACCAAAGGTACGCGTTACACGCATATCAAGCGCTTCGGTTGTTTTCACCAACATGCCTTCATGGCGTTCAAGCGTTGCAGCGAAGTTCTCGTCACTGTCTAAGGCTTCAATTGCTGTCGCTTCAGGCGCTTGTTGCTCGCCCTGCTTAAGCCATTGGTTGTTTTCAACTTTAAGCTGAGTATGACTGTAATACTCTTGAACCTTACCTTTCACACACACGACATCGCCCGCAGCCAGTTCTGAACTCGATTGATTGGTGTGGATAAATAGACCTTCAGAAGTGCTTGAATTGAAGTCATCCTCAAGTGCTTGCAGGTAGAAACCTTTGGTTATGCCAGTAGTGACTGCACTTACCACACCTTTGACGAAGTATTCATCGTCAGTGATGTATGGATAGCCATCAATGAACGGTGATGTTGCGCCTTCACCTTGGATCTCTTGAATAGTCGTGAATACAGGAGCAGAGCCATCTTGTGTACAGGCAAACGCGTCAGGCAACTCTACATTGTCTAGTGAACCTAGCCCTTCAATACTGTCCTTAGGTAACGATACCCATTGCGAAGCATCAAACGTCGCAGAAGGTGTTTGTTTAGCACGAACCAAAGTAACATCTTTACCCCAGTCCACATCGCCCATCAAACCGACAACATCGTGCACCGAACCATCTGAATTCAAGATAGCCAGCGGATCGTCACCATTGTGATTAGCAATCGACGCGTTAAGAATATCAGCCGCCGCTTTAATTTCGTCACTTGCGCTGGTGTGCGCAACCACAAGTACTTCACCGGGCGCTAAAACGTGGCCATTCAAAGGTAAAGTGGCGCCCCATGATCCATTACCATTCGCAGACTTCGCCAACGAGTAACCATCTAAATTAATGCTGCTATCGCCGTTATTGGCAATCTCAACCGCTTTGTTATAGCTGCCGCCTTCCACATATTGTGAAATAAACAAATCAGCGTGTGCGCTTGTGGTTAACAAGCTACCAATTGCCACTGCTAGCAATGAAGGTTTATGTAAAAGAGCCATCCGTTTCACCTAATTTCATCGATTTATAGTCACTGCCATCTATGGGCAGTCATGTATTTTGTGGTAACTATCAGGTTTATTTATGAAAGGAATAAGTCAGTTGGCAAGAAAATGAGGAACTTATCACTTTGGAATCATCAATTGTTTGGCACGTTTTATATTTCCAACATATATAGAAACAAGAGTGACTTTATAAAGCTTGAGGATACCAAATAAGATCACCTGCACAGCATTAGTATGATGAATGTGTTAGCTAGATAATGCTTAAATTATCAATTCAAACAAGAGATTTACTGGGAAGGTAAATGGAACGGGCAATAAAAAGCCCAAAGTAAACAAAGTCACTTTGGGCTTGAATTTCTAAACGAGTCGTTTTAGTAAACCCTATGGGCGAGTAACAAAACCTACCGCTTCGTATGCTTTTTTCAGTGTTACTGCAGCACGCTCAGAGGCTTTTTCGGCACCCGCTTTCATTACTGCGTCCATGTAAGCACGGTCAGCACGGATACGGTGGTATTCAGATTGAATCGGCTCAAGCATCTCAACCAATGCTGCGCCTACATCTTTCTTAAATGGACCGTACATTTCAACGCCTTGGTACTGCGCTTCGATCTCTTCAAACGTTTTACCCGTCGCCGCAGAGTAAAGACCCATTAGGTTAGAGATACCTGCTTTGTTTTCCCAATCGTGAGCAATACGTGGTGGCGTTTCTGCATCGGTTTGCGCTTTGTTGATCTTCTTGATGATCGACTTAGGCTCTTCTAGCAGAGTAATCACGTTCTTACGGTTGTCATCCGACTTAGACATCTTCTTCGTCGCATCTTGCAGGCTCATTACACGTGCATTCACTGTTGGAATGTAAGGTTCTGGTACTTGGAAGATTGGCGTTTCAGGACCGTAAATGTTGTTAAAGCGAGTTGCGATATCACGCGCTAGCTCTAAGTGTTGTTTCTGGTCGCTACCTACTGGCACTTGGTGAGCACCGTAAAGCAGGATGTCTGCAGCCATCAACACTGGGTAGTCGTATAGGCCTACGTTTACGTCGTTTGAGTGACGTGCAGACTTATCTTTAAACTGAGTCATACGGCTCAGTTCACCCATTTGCGTGTAACAGTTAAGAAGCCAACCAAGTTGAGCATGCTCTGGTACGTGTGACTGAACAAATAGCGTGCTCTTCTTTGGATCAACACCGACAGCAAGACAGATTGCGAGTGCGTCTAGAGTCGCTTCGTGCAGTGCTTTCGGATCTTGGCGAACCGTAATTGCATGAAGGTCTACAACACAGTATTGGCAATCGTAATCATCTTGCATCTGTTGCCATTGACGTAGAGCACCCAAGTAGTTACCGATACTTAGTTCACCAGATGGTTGAACACCACTCAATACGATGGGCTTGCTCATGGTTTTAATTCCTTTGCTTGTTAGCTAAGCTCGTTAACTTAGTTTCTTAACCTAGTATCTGAAAAACTTAGCTTCTTAACTTTAAAATAGAAAGCCGTACAGCTCTTCTGTACGGCTCATCCAGTGTACTCATTGATAAGTATTTTGCTAGTAGGTTAGCTAACTTTTATCCGCTTTATGCTGAAACTAGAACGACATCTAGTAATTGCGCAATACTGTCTGCGACATAGTCAGGGTTTGATACTGAAATCGACTCACCGTGGTTGTAGCCGTATGTCAGACCAAACGAGTGACAGCCGGCATTCTTAGCCGCTTTGATGTCATTGCTTGAATCGCCAACCATCAGCATCTCTTCAGCTTTTACATTGTGCTTTTCTAGCAACCAGTTCAACGCTACTGGATTCGGCTTTTTCTCTGGGAAAGAGTCGCCACCCAACACATCAACAAAGTACTTATCGATACCGTGCTGCGCCAGAACATCTGGTACAAATTTCGATGGTTTGTTTGTTACAAGCGCCATGGTGAAGCCCGCTTTATCCAACTCAGCTAACGTTTCTTTTACTGATGGGTAAAGGTGGCTCAGCTTATGGCCACTCTGCTCGTAAAAATCATCAAACAAGATACGCGCTTTCTTTAGCAGTTCAGGCTCTAGGTTTGGATCAACCGTCAAGTTGCGGCTCAGTGAGCGCCCGATAAGAACGTCAGCACCATTACCCACGTAGTCGCGAACTTGCTCTTCGCTTACAGAAGAAAAACCCAGTTCCTGACAAGCCTGATCGGCGGCAACAGCCAAATCAGGCACGCTATCTAACAAGGTTCCATCCAAATCAAAGGCAATCAGTTTTATTGAGCTTAATGACATCTTACTTTCCTATTTATTATGTCCGTCTTATGAGTTGAGCTCCAAGACGTAAAAAAGGGGCCAATGAGCCCCTTAATATTCAATCTATCTGTAGTTTTACGATTATGCGTTTACTTTTGCAAGCTCTGAACGCATCTCATCAATCACTTCTTTGTAATCCGGTTGATTGAAGATAGCAGAACCCGCAACAAACATGTCTGCGCCCGCTTCTGCGATTTCACGGATATTATCTACCTTCACGCCACCATCAATTTCAAGACGGATATCACGGCCTGATTCGTCAATAAGTTTACGAACTGCGCGCAGCTTATCAAGTGTGTGAGGAATGAAAGATTGACCGCCAAAGCCAGGGTTCACTGACATCAGTAGAATCATGTCGACTTTGTCTAGGATGTAATCAAGGCAAGAAAGTGGCGTTGCTGGGTTAAGTACGACACCCGCTTTACAGCCGTGTTCTTTGATTAACTGTAGAGTGCGATCAACGTGCTCAGACGCTTCAACGTGGAAGGTAATCATTGATGCGCCAGCTTTGGCAAACTCAGGTACGATGCTGTCTACTGGCTTAACCATTAGGTGAACATCGATAGGAGCTGTGATGCCGTAGTCGCGCAATGCTTTACAGATCGGTGCACCAAAAGTCAGGTTAGGTACGTAGTGGTTATCCATCACATCGAAGTGCACAACGTCGGCACCGGCTGCGAGTACTTTTTCGACGTCTTCACCAAGACGAGCAAAATCTGCAGACAAAATCGATGGAGCGATTAGAAAATCTTTCATACCAAACCTCTTAAGAGTGAGTAAATTGCGAATATCACCGCCTTGTGACCTCTCATACACAAGTACAAGACTCAATCCCAAGACTATTTGGTGTGCAATTCTACCTAAGCACCTAAGCAGATCCTAGCAGTTCGAAAGATTAGTTTAAGAAAGTACCCGTGGGTCACTCAATTTAATGAGTTCGAGGATTATTCTGACGACGACAATTCTGTTGAAGCGTGTTGCTGGTTTTTCTCTTTATGGAAAAGCGCCAGTAACTCATCAACTTTATTGCGCCCTGCGCCATTACGGCTAATGGTGCGCTTAACCTTGACCACGTTCAGTTCCGCACCATGGTATAAACGGCGCGTTAAGGTGGTGTCATGGTTTGAAATCAAGACAGGAATATCGCGTTCCATCGCCGCTTTTTCAGCGACATCCGCCAGTGCAGCTTGGTCATCTAAGCTAAAACCATTACCTGCGTAAGAGGTAAAGTTAGCCGTGTTCGACAGCGGTGCGTATGGAGGATCACAGTAAACCACGCAACCTTTACGCGCGCGGCTAAAGGTTTCATGGTATCCCTCACAGACGAAGGTGGCTTTTTTCGCTTTCTCAGCAAAAAACTCTAGCTCGGCTTCAGGGAAATAAGGTTTTTTATAAGAACCAAACGGAACGTTAAAACCGCCCTTCTTGTTGTAACGACACAAGCCATTGAAGCCAAATCGGTTCATGTACAAGAAAGCTAACGAGCGATACATAACGTTATCTGTACCATTGAACTCAGCGCGAACATCTAAGAACACTTCTCTACGGTTATTCTCCGGACAGAACCAACGCTTCGCTTCAGTGATATAGGTTTCAGGATCGGTTTTAAGTAGATTGTATAGGTTGATAAGATCAGGATTAATATCTGCAAGTAGGTACTGTTCAAAATCAGTATTCAGAAATACTGATCCGGCACCGACAAACGGTTCTACCAATTTACGAGCAGGTGGCAGGTGACGTTGGATGTCTTCAACTAGGCCATATTTACCACCAGCCCATTTTAGAAAGGCACGCTGCTTTTTCATTTACTGCTCTATCTATCAACTCAAAAATAAGGCTGCGGAATGTAACATATTTTGAGGCTAAGCTCAGGGTTATTTCGCACGTTCTATCTCTCGATGCACTTGATTCATCGATTTTGCCCAAGGTTCCAACTGTTGAAGTGGTTTTGATAACGCACTTGCCGCATCTCGCGCCACTTGAATCGTTGGATAATCTTGATAAGTGATAATAAACCACTTGGTGTCGTTACGAAGTGTTGGATAAATACGAACCTTGTCTTCGACGTCATATTCTTCAATAAAAGACTGAACATCTTCTAATGACGTCATCGCGCTCAACTGTAAGGTATAAGCGCGTGGCGAGATAGCTTGTAACTCTTCGCGAGCAAATGAGAAGGTGATTTTTTTCGTCGGCGGTGTTGATTCGGTTAGGTCAGTATCTTCATCAACTGAAGCTTGTGACTCGTTTTTCGCCGCATCAGGTTGCGCGCTAACCGCGGCACCTGTGTTTTCTTCTACGGCAGCATCAATCGCACTGGTATCGGCATTTTTCGGCTTGTCATCAAGCAAGGCATCAACCACATCAGAAGTAATCACAACACGTTGCTGCTCTTGTTTCACCTCGCCAACACTGGCTGTCTCTTCAACCACGACCGGCGGCAGAGAAGAGCTGTCATCGTCAGCACCTTGATAACTCATATCAACTTCGGCTTCAGAATCGACAGTTCCGTCGATTGTGGCTTGCTCAGTTACATTTTCCACTTCCAACGTTGGAATAACTGTCTGCTCAATAGGGGCGATAATAGATTGCGCTTTATCGTCAGGCGTTGGTTGATTAAACATCCACCAGTAACCGCCGCCGATAACAAGCAACAACAACGCCACCACAATCGCAATATTGATAGGTGAACCAATGATTGAGCGAATAATAATCCTTTTTTCCACTTTCAATTCTCCTAAGGCCATTAGCTCACCGGGCAAAGGTTGCGCTTTTTTAAATGCATTTCGCACCCGAGATTCTGACTCATCATCGACATATCGAATCACCAGTGACTCAAAGAAATGTTCAGCTTCTGGTTGCGAAAGATCATCGATCTCAAGGGCGATAGGTTTGTGCGGCTGACCGTAACTAAGTCGTGTTAATAACGTGTCTAGGTGACCAGTTTGCGAGAACAGAACGATATTAATCGTCCATTGAGGGTTTGATTGAGATTCAAGTACCAACATCCATAATTCTGATACCAGTAGCTCAGACAGTCGGTGGGCGTCATCAATGACAATAAGCACATTACACGTATCTCCATCCAGCAACCTAGCAAGGCTATCAGATAAAGAATCATGTTGATTAAAGAGTGGGTCAGAAACAATCTGACTAAGAATAAGTGCGCGGCGCTGTTGATCGTCTTGGCTTGGGTGACAAAGCAGTAAACACTGATTTTTTTCTGTCGACCATGCTTCAAGGTAACGCTGAGCTAACCAAGATCGGCCAGAACCCGTTTTACCAGCAACATTTACAAAGTTTGAACCAAAGTTAGTTAAAAGCTGTAAACGCTCTAGCAACTCAACTTGAGACTCTAACTCCAATACTCTTAAATCATGAGCCAAACTCATTGGGGATCCCTACTGATAAGTTCGATCTGTAAAGCGCTTGAGTTGCCTAACGTTTAGCTAGGCAACCTCACAACCGAATTTAAAGAGTACGGCAGAAATCAATCGCTTGTTTAATGATGTCTTGAGGTACATCAGCAACCACTTCAGCAGTACCAATACTTGTTGGTAATACCAGACGCAACTGACCAGAAAGCACTTTTTTATCGCGCATCATGTGCTTCATAAAGTCTTCAAAAGACATGCTTTCTGGCGTATGGATTGGTAGTTTCGCATTCTTGAGTATAGAAATAATTCGCTCAAGTTGCTGCTGAGAAATCAGTCCTTGTAATTGGGCGGTTTTTGCTGCCATTACAGTGCCTGACGACACAGCTTCACCATGTAGCCAATTACCATAGCCTAGTTCTGCTTCAATCGCATGACCAAATGTATGACCTAGGTTCAATAACGCTCTGATTCCTGACTCTTTTTCATCGATAGCAACCACTTCAGCCTTAATTGCACAACAACGAGCAATCGCGGTAATCAGTGCGTCTTCATCAAGTTGATACAGTTTCTCTAGATTCTGTTCCAACCAGCCAAAAAAGGCTTCATCGTAAATGATGCCGTATTTGATCACCTCAGCCATGCCCGCTGCAAACTCACGCTCTGGAAGCGTTGATAGACAGTTAGTATCGATGATGACAGATTTTGGTTGGTAAAAAGCGCCGATCATATTCTTGCCAAGGGGATGGTTCACTGCAGTTTTACCACCTACAGAGGAGTCCACTTGAGAAAGAAGGGTCGTCGGGATTTGAATGAAATCAATACCGCGTTGATAACAAGAAGCAGCAAAACCAACCAAATCACCGATAACACCACCACCTAAAGCAATCACCACCACATCGCGGCTGTAATTTCCTTCAAGCATGTAGCTCATCACTGAATTGAACGTTTCAAGGTTTTTGTACTGTTCACCATCTGGCAGCTCGAGAAGAGATGTCTGACAGCCGACTTGATCCAATAGCGATAAAATTTTATCAGCATAAAGAGGCGCTACTGTCACATTACTGATAACAACAACTTTCTGCTTACCTGATAAAAAAGAAAGGTACGCCGGGTCTTCAAATAACCCGGCGCCAATAGAGATAGGGTAGCTACGCTCAGCTAGATTGACCGTAATCCGTTCCATGGGTTTGCTCTCCGAAAAATGAACTTAACGTTCTTCTAGCATTTTTACGATCTGGTTGGCTACCACTTTTGCACTTTGGTCGTCAGTACGAACTGTGTAGTCCGCCACTTCTTCGTATAGTGCGTTGCGAGATACAGCTAGATCTTCTAGCACATCACGCGGGTTGTCTGTTTGAAGTAGAGGGCGTTTCTTGTCGCGGTTAGTGCGAGCAAGTTGCTTTTCAATTGTTGTCTCTAGGTATACAACAATGCCTCGTGCAGATAGACGGTTACGGTTTTCTTTGCTCAGCACTGAACCACCACCTGTCGCAAGAACAATACCTTGTTCTTCTGTCAGATCGTTGATTACAGATTCTTCGCGCTTACGGAAACCATCTTCGCCCTCAACATCAAAAACCCATGCGATGTCTGCGCCAGTGCGCTCTTCGATCACAGTGTCAGAGTCTAGAAACTCCATATGAAGTTGGGAAGCTAGGTGTCTACCAATTGTACTTTTGCCGGCGCCCATTGGGCCAACAAGAAAAATATTGCGTTTCTCAGCCATGTTTTTAGCAGTAATTTACAACGTTAATTCAATGACATCGCCACAAGGTAGGTCAGTACAAGTACTGAAATTAAAAGGCCCGTGGCACCGATTCCTCACAGATAATTCGTGATAAGACCCGAAATTATCAAGGTTAGGTGCCACTAATGCAACTTTATTTTTAATCTAATTGCTCATTACTGAATCACAACTTTAGGTGTAACAAAAATAAGTAGTTCACTTTTGCCTACATTTTCATAGCTACGACGGAACAATGCGCCAAGAACAGGAAGGTCTCCTAACAGTGGAACTTTATCAACTTGGCTGCTCACACTGTGTTGAAAAATACCACCTAACACGACCGTTTCACCATTATTAACAAGTACTTGCGTTCCAATCCTTTGCGTATCAATAGCGACAGCTTCACCGGTGCCGGTTTTCACCACTTGCCCCGGCCTATCTTGAGTCACGCTCAAATCCAATACCAAACGATTGTCGGGGGTGATCTGCGGAGTCACCTTGAGACTCAATACCGCTTTCTTAAATGCGACTGAAGTAGCACCACTTGAAGAAGACTCTAAATAAGGGATTTCAGTACCTTGCTCAATATAAGCGGGTTTTTTATTGGTGGTAATTAAGCGTGGGCTAGAAATAATCTCTGCTTTCGACTCTTGTTGCAGTGCTGACAATTCAAGATCGAGCAAGGTATCAGAACCCAGCTTGGCTACCTGAAACGCAATACTCGACGCGCTCGGGGAAGTTGCTCCTAGATTAACGTTGAGGAAATCGTCAATCGCACTATTCCCACCATTATCGTCATACGGCGTAATTTGCGATGGATGGTTACCCTCTATCGAGCCGCCAACTTTGAAGCTTCCGTTGGTCGAGGAAACGCCCCAACGCACTCCTAGTTCATCAAGATTACCCTCAGTAACGGTTACAATGCGCGCTTCTATCTGAACTTGCTTCACGGGAATGTCTAGCGATTCAATAATGCCTCGTATCACCGCAATGTTTTCTTCCAATTCACGGATCAACAGGGAGTTAGTTCGCTCATCAATGGTAATCGAGCCTCGCTCGGACAACATGCTTACCGCCCCTTCCCCACCAATCATGTCGGCAATGTCGGTGGCTTTGGCAAAGTTAATCTTGATGATTTCCGACTTGAGTTCACCTAGCTCTTCTTCCAAACGAGATTTCTCTAGCGCTTGTTGCTCTCTAAGGTCGAGCTCAGCTTTAGGTGCCACCAAGATAACGTTGCCATCAACACGCTTATCCAACCCCTTAACTTGCAAGATAATGTCGAGAACTTGCTGCCAAGGCACACCATCTAAACGTAAAGTCAGATTACCCGTGACTGAATCAGAAACAACGAGATTGAAATCGTTGTAATCAGCAATAAGCTGCAAAACATTACGTACAGGGATATCTTGGAAGTTAATCGATATCACCTTACCTTCTTTTTCTAAAACATTTTTCTCTATTGTCACTTCATCAATAGTAGGCCTACTGATCACTACCTCAATAAAGCGACCTTTTAAGTTGTATTCATATTGATAGTCACCAGCGATCGTTGCCAACAATCGCGTACTGGGCGTTTCCTTATACACCTCAATGCCTTCAACTGAGGTCGCGAAGTCCTTCACATCTAGGAGGTAAAGCTTATCGTCATTCACCTGAGTATTGAGTAACTCGATACTTAAACCTTCCTGAGCACGTTGAACATCCACCACAGCAGTGCTGGTTGCCAATTCGATAATGATGACGGCGCCTTTCTCCTTGTTGACCCTAAAATCAATATTTTCCAATTGATTTGGCAAGCTCTCGGCATAGCTGAACACGCTAACCACCAACATCACAGACACAGCAAAACCTTGTAGAGCCTTGCTCACTAATCCACTTATTCCTTTAATCATATTTACATCTCATATCCACATCATGTGACATTGGTTTACTTCAGAGCGAGCCTAACGTTGCGCTTATGCCAACAACCTAAACCATCTGGAAGAGTTTCATTAATCTGTACATACTGGCTCGTCACCTTAGTAACTCGACCATTGTTTAAGCCAATAAACTGACCTTTTTTCACATTGACCACGTTCCCTTTTGGGGTTTGTACTAACCCTGAAACGCTTGTTCCACTGCCCATTACGCCTCTTAAACGCAGCTTACTCAGCGGGTATTTTTCTAGCTTGCCATTGCGAGAGCGTGCGCTTGGTTGCCAACAGTCTTTCTTCACCAAGGGTTGGTTTTGTACCATGGCTTCTTTAGGGAGCTCAAAGGGAGGACGAAAGGCGTGGCGTTGATAAGTTGCGGCTAAGAACTCCGTTTCTGGGACAAGTTTTTCTACCTCTTTTCTCGCCTTAGCTTCAACTTGCCTCACAAAATCTTCTAACGAATCCTGATTGGATTTACAGCCTGAAAGCACAAGCAGTAACAATAGGGACAAAAGGGCGCTACTGAATTTCATCATTCACCTCCGATTTAAACTGATAGGTGTAAGCTCGAACCCTGAAATGTAGCGTGCTACTTTCTTGACTGACTCGCTGCCAATTCACATCATCGAAGCTAATAATGCGCGGCAGTTTCGCGATGGCCGCGGAGAAATCGCCAATCTCGTGGTAATCACCGGTTAGCTCAATATTGAGGGGTAACCGATAGAGGAATTCCTTGTTCTGCTTTTGCCCCCAATCAATGCGCGTAAAGGTCAGCGCATTATCCAAACCAAGTTCATTCACTGAGGCCAACATACTGGCGAGCTCCTTTTGAACGGGTAGTTGTTCTAACAGATAGTCGTAGCGACTGGTTAGCTCATCCAACTGACTCTGAAGCTTAGGCAAAGCCGCAACCTTGTTCGCTTTTATCCTTAACGTTGCTTTCAAAGTCTGCTCTTGCTGCTTCATCTGCTGCAGTTCATCGTCTAAAGGCAGCAAATACAGCCAAGTCCCGACACCTTGGATTAATATCATCAGCAACAGAATAACGAGCAGTTGGGGCAACAACGGCCATTCGGTGATCTCATCAGCATCGAGATCTTGCAAGCTCACACTATTTTGCCAGCTAATCCTACTTTGAAGGTTAGCCATGATTTGCCCCCTTCTCTTTTCTGCTCGCGGTTGCGCTCTCTGCGGTTGCGCTCTCTGCGGTTGTGTTTTCTAAAGAAACAGGGCTAAACACAAAAGAGACCTTGAAGGTCTGAAACTCTTTATTGAAGCGTTTTCGGTTATGGATAATAGAGTGCATCTCGACCCCTTTAAGAGAATCAGAACGCTCTAGATTGTCCAACATTGTGGCGAGGCGAGCCGTACTGTCACTGATACCGGCCATCTCAATCTCCTGACCATTCATCTTTATCTTGTCGACATACACCCCTTCAGGAATCAGCTCCGGCATTAGATTCATAAAGTCGGTGGTCTTATTACGGCCAAGCTGTAACGACTCCACAACATCAAGTCGAGTCAGAATGGCTTTGTGTTCTTGTTCTGCAACTTTTAACGATTGAATTTGTCGGTCGAGCTCGGCAATGTATTGATTAAGATAATTGAGGCGAGCTTGCTGTTTGGCTTGTTGATCTTGAAAATAGTGACCAACCGCCCATTGCCCTGTAAGTGCAATGATGACGCCAAGAATGACTAGGTGAATAAAACGCTTCTTGTGCTGAGCGCGAATCTCATCACGCCACGGCAGCAGGTTAATTTGATGCAACATGCTTCTCTCCTTGCCACTTGAGTCCACTCATCGCCATACCCGCGGCAATGCCGAAATGTTGCCAGTTCATCGGCAGTTGGTGCCGCTTCGCCACCTTGTTCTCAAATAACGATAAAGGATTGAGCGATTCACAACTCATCTGAAAATGGCGCTCTAGATCTTCAGCCACCATCGGAATACAGGCTCCTTCGCCCATCAGCCAGATCCCGGATATCGGCTCAAGTGCATTCACTGAGGAATAGAGTTGCAACTGTCGCTTAAGCTTTTCAACCAAATTGACAATAAACCGATGTGTCTCCTCTGCGTTGCCGAACACACCTTCTGTATAACTCGGACTGTCAGTGCCACGAAGATCTTGAGTACCAAAGGCGATGTCTTTATAGAAAGGTGCTGAATCCTGCGGGATAATGCCTAACGACGTTTGGTCAAGTCCCACGTCCACCAGCAACCAGTTACTTTTTTCAGGATAAAGGCGTGAAGCCAACTGCCAAATATTGAGCAGACCATATGCTTGGGTGTCGATGACAACAGGTTTAAACCCAGCTTTATTTAAAGCATCCGCTCGACTGTCTACAACTTCCTTACGAGTCGCATATATCTGATAGCTACTTGTCGATCCTTTACCAAATCGTTTGTCTTCCAGCTTTACAAAATCTAAACTCAGCTCCTCGATAGGAAAGGGAGATTGATGAGCAAAGGTTTGATAGATAGAAAACTCCTTTTCTCTGTCTTCTAAATCACTCTCTATTTGCAGTACTTTGCTGATCACCGTGTTATCGGGTACCGAAATGGCGACGTTGCGACAGCCAAAAGGCAGTCCTTTCCTAAGTTCTTTAAGTTTCTTAACAGTTTTCTGATACTCCAAAGTATGGTTAGCTGTAAAAATGTCGTCCGAAATCGGCAGCTCTTTGTATCCCACTAGGGCATACAACTCCCCCACGGGTTTTAGTACCACGGCTTTGATGCTGTGATGATTTATATCTATACCTGTAATTAATGATGAACCCATGTGACCTAGCTCCTGAAGTGCCAAGCATTTCGTTGATTATCTAGGGGTTGTGATTATTAGTTAAATAAGCGTTAATAAACGAAAGCTAAGTTTTTAACCTAGAGTACAAGGGTTTGCTGCTTATCAGCCTTAACTAATCAGGGATTATCCGGTGAAGTTCATAAAGCGATTATTCATATTTACATTGATTTGCATGATTCTTGGAGTCAGTACAATTTTCGGGTTTTACTATTACGTAAAACCAGAGTTGCCTGATGTTGCCACTTTGCGTGACGTAGAACTCCAAACGCCAATGCAAGTCTTCAGTCAAGACGGTAAATTGATCTCTCAATTTGGTGAAAAGCGTCGTAATCCAGTGACTTATGACGAGATTCCTCGCCACCTAGTTGAAGCTTTGATTGCTACCGAAGATAGCCGCTTTTACGAGCACCCTGGTATTGATCCAATTGGTATCACTCGAGCAGCACTCGTGGTTGCTATGTCCGGTTCAGCCAAACAAGGGGCAAGTACCATTACTCAGCAGCTTGCGCGTAACTTCTTCTTATCTAATGAGAAAAAGATCATGCGTAAAATCAAAGAGATCTTCATTGCGATCCACATTGAGCAACTTCTTAGTAAAGAAGAGATCATGGAACTGTACGTAAACAAGATCTTCCTTGGTCACCGTTCATACGGTTTCGGCGCAGCAGCGCGTGTTTATTTTGGAAAGGATCTTCCTGAACTCACCTTAAGTGAATTGGCTACGCTTGCGGGCATGCCAAAAGCACCTTCAACTATGAACCCTATTTATTCTGTTGAGCGTGCGACCAACCGTCGCAACGTGGTATTACGTCGTATGCTAGACGAAAAATACATCACTCAATCAGAGTACGATGAAGCTCGCAGTGAAGAACTTATCTCGAAATATCACGGTGCCGAGATTGAACTGAGCGCGCCATATGTAGCAGAAGTAGCACGAGCTTGGATGGTTGAACGCTATGGTGAAGCCGCTTACACATCCGGCATGAAGGTTTACACGACCGTTGATTCAAAACTGCAAAAAGCAGCGAACCAAGCCGCGATTAAGAACCTGCTCGGCTACGATGAACGTCACGGTTACCGTGGTGCTGAAAAAGTATTGTGGCAAACGGCGCAGTCGGCTTGGGATCAAAAACAAATCGTTAAGCACCTTAAGTCTCAACCAACCTATGGTGACTTAGTACCAGCAGTTGTAACCGCTGTTGATTCGAAAAGCGCTCAAGTTTGGGTTAAGAACCAAGGCGAAGGCACTATCGAGTGGCAAGGCATGAACTGGGCGCGTAAATTCCTAACGGACAACCGCCAAGGTCCAGCGCCTTCTCAAGCGAAAGAGATTTTGGCTGTTGGTGAGCAAGTTTGGGTTCGCCATGAAGCAGTAACCGGCGATGAAGTATCTGAAGAGCCTACCGAAGAAACAACAACTGAACCTGAAACACCGGTTGTATGGCGACTAAGCCAAGTGCCAAATGCAAACACCGCGTTTGTTGCCATGAACCCTAACAACGGCGCTGTATTGTCGATGGTGGGTGGCTTTAACTTTGTACACAACAAATTCAACCGTGCGACCCAATCTATTCGTCAGGTGGGTTCTGGTATCAAGCCATTTATCTACTCAGCGGCGATTGAAAAAGGTTTAACACTAGCCTCACTGATCAACGATGCGCCTATTAATCAATGGGATAAGAGCCAAGGTACGGCATGGCGACCAAAGAATTCACCACCGACCTATGTGGGTCCAACTCGTTTACGTATTGGCTTAGCTCAATCTAAAAACGTAATGGCGGTACGTGTACTGCGCGAAGTGGGCTTGGATGATACTCGTAACTACCTAACTCGATTTGGTTTTGATATTGACGAAGTACCGCGCTCTGAAACCATTGCTCTGGGTGCGGGTAGCTTAACGCCAATGAAGGTAGCTCAAGGTTACTCAGTATTTGCGAATGGCGGCTACTACGTTGAACCTTTCTACATCAGCCGCATTGAAACACCATTTGGTGAGACTGAATTCCAAGCGACACCGAAAGTTGTGTGTAAAGACGATTGCCAACAGCCTATGACCTCAGATTCAATGGCTGATGAGTTTGCAGAGCAAGATGTGGATGCCCAAGTACAGTACGCACCTCAAGTGATCACTGAGCAGAACGCGTTCCTTGTTCGTGAAATGATGTACAGCAATATCTGGGGCGGCGGTGACTGGAGTGCAGGCACAGGCTGGAATGGTACAGGTTGGCGTGCTCAACCGCTGAAGCGTCGCGATATTGGCGGAAAAACCGGTACCACCAACGATTCGAAAGATACTTGGTACAGCGGTTACGGCCCAGGCATGGTTGCAACGGTATGGGTTGGCTTTGACAACCACAACCGTAACCTAGGTCGAACCAAAGCGAACTCTAACCTTGGTAAGAATCAAATTACAGGTGCAGAAGCGGGCGCTAAAACAGCAGAGCCGGCATGGGTTGATTTCATGGGCACAGCGTTAGCGGGTGTTCCTGCACAACGTAAAGAGCTTCCAGAAAATATCGTTCGCGTTCGTATCGACCGTGAAACAGGCTTACTGACCAACAAGTTCGATAGCTCATCAATGTTCGAGTATTTCGAGAAAGGCACTGAGCCAACCGAGTACATTACTGAACGTTTCAATGATGACATCTACTCAACGTCATCAGGCGAAGCAGTAGAAGAGCTGTTCTAATTAGGGTTTGTTGAACCAAGTAACATGAACCAACAAAAAGGGTTGATATGAATTCATATCAACCCTTTTTTTATGTCTCTAACCTGATCTATCTACGATTTAAATTAAATGACTAAACAGCTTTATCTAATTGAATTCGGATAGACTCAGCCAGTTGCTCAAAACGCCCCTTTAGCGGAGAGCCCGGTCGGTAGGCAACAACAATGCGACGTGAAGGTGTTGGATTCACCGCTGGAACGTAACACACACCATCTTTCTGTTTTTCCTTTGGAACCGATAACTGAGGTAACAAGGTAATGCCCGCCCCTGCTGCTACCATGTTACGCAGCGTTTCTAAGCTGGTCGCTTTAAAGCGCTCATCGTCTTTTGCACCCGCAGCAAAACAGAAGCCTAAGGCTTGGTCTCGTAAGCAGTGACCATCGCCCAGTGCAAGTACGGTTTGTCCATTTAACTGCAACATATCGACCGTGTCTTGCTTAGCCCACTCATGATCACATGGCACTGCGACGCTTAACGGTTCGTTATACACATCAATCTCTTTGAACGCCGCCGTTTCATCAACTGCAGCCAATACCAAGCAATCAAGCTTGCCATCTTCAAGTTGACTCACTAGCTGATGGGTCTGCGCTTCATGCAGGTAAAGCTCAAGATCGGGAAAGCACTCTTTAAGGTGAGGAATGATCTTAGGTAAAATATAAGGGCCAACGGTCGGAATAAAACCAATGTGCATCGGCCCTGTCATCGCTTCACCGTGTCCACTTGCCATATCCTTAAAAGTCTTTACTTCATTGAGAATACGCTTGGCTTGTTCAACAAGTTGTAACCCTGATTCTGTAAATATGACCTTCCTTGGACTACGCTCGGTTAACTGAAGTCCAATTTCATCTTCTAGTTTGCGTATTTGACCGCTTAGTGTCGGCTGACTGACAAAGCACGCTTCTGCCGCTTTTCGGAAGTGTTTGTGCTCTGCGAGCGCCACCAAGTATTCAAAGTCACGAATGTTCATGATCAGTCTCTTACCTCTGGTTTAATAAGAACAAGGGGTTTCATAGAAACATTTAAAAGAAAAATGCTCTTGATAGAATTTACCTATCAAAACCATAACATCAAACGATTAGAGCTATCAAAGGATTTGTCTAATAATGGGCTCAACGAAACGAAACAGAGCAAAGAAAAACGTTAAGCTCTGATAGAACAAAATTCAAAATACTATTTAAGGAAATCAATATGTTTGCATCTAAAGAAGGTCAATCAATCCCTCAAGTAACATTCCCAACTCGCCAGGGCGATGCATGGGTTAACGTAACGACGGAAGAGCTATTCAAAGACAAGACAGTTATCGTATTCAGCTTACCAGGTGCGTTTACACCGACATGTTCTTCAAGCCACCTACCTCGTTACAACGAGCTGCACTCTGTATTCAAAGATAACGGTGTTGATGACATTCTATGTGTTTCAGTAAACGACACATTCGTAATGAACGCTTGGAAAGCAGACCAAGAAGCTGAAAAAATCACATTCATCCCAGATGGTAACGGTGATTTCACAGACGGTATGGGCATGCTAGTTGAGAAAAACGACATCGGCTTCGGCAAACGTTCATGGCGCTACAGCATGCTGGTTAAAAACGGCGTGGTAGAAAAAATGTTCATCGAAGAAGACGTACCAGGCGACCCGTTCAAGGTTTCTGATGCGGATACTATGCTTAACTACATTGCTCCTGAGCACAAAGAGCAAGAGTCAATCACAGTATTCACTAAGCCAGGCTGTCCTTTCTGTATGAAAGCGAAGCAGAACCTAATCGACAAAGGTTTGAACTACGAAGAAGTAGTATTAGGTAAAGACGCGACAACAGTAAGCCTACGTGCAATCTCTGGTCGTACAACGGTTCCACAAGTATTCATCGGTGGCAAACACATCGGTGGTAGCGAAGAACTTGAAGCTTTCCTAGGTTAATGACTTACCATCGATATAAGCTTAATCGTTAAGTTAACTAAGCAATATCAGCTAACCCACCCTCTTGTGGGTTAGCTATTCCAAACACTCTTATCTGAGCTTTGGAAAAAGATACAGCTTCTGACTCGCCAATTTTTAACTAACCTATAGTTAGTAACGAGAAGCAGTTAGTAACAAAAAGCTGAATCACAAGCTAAACCTAATAAAACAGAATCACAAAACTGACCCGCAATCCTGACTCTCAAAAAATCACCTGAGTTGGAGGGGTTCGTTCACACTAAATTTAGCCATTGCGAGAAAATTATTATGAAACAAGTCAATGTAGATGTAGCAGTTATCGGGGGCGGTACGGCAGGTCTAGGTTCTTACCGCGCTGCAAAAGCACACACTGACAGTGTCGTGATGATTGAAGGCGGCCCTTACGGTACAACCTGTGCTCGTGTTGGTTGTATGCCATCTAAACTGCTTATTGCAGCTGCAGAAAGTGTACATCACATCGAGAAAGCTCCGGCTTTTGGCGTTCACCCACAAGGTGATATCGTGATTAACGGCCGTGAAGTGATGGACCGAGTGAAATTTGAACGTAACCGTTTTGTTGGTTTTGTTTTAGAAGGTGTTGATGAAATCCCAGAGCAAGACAAGATCTCTGGCTACGCAAAATTCTTAGACGACAACACGCTACAAATCAATGACCACACGGTTGTCACCGCTAAGCGTATTGTTATCGCGACCGGCTCTCGCCCTGCATACCCTGCAGTTTGGAATGAACTGGGTGACCGCCTAATCATTAACGATGACGTGTTCAGCTGGGATGATTTACCAGAGTCGGTTGCGGTATTTGGCCCGGGCGTTATTGGCCTAGAGCTTGGTCAGTCACTGCATCGCTTAGGTGTGAAGACCAAACTGTTCGGTTTGGGTGGTCAAGTGGGTCCAGTAACCGACCCTGAAATCATGGCGTATGCAGATAAAGCCTTCAATGAAGAGTTCTACCTAGATGCTGACGTAAAAATCGAAAGCATGAAGCGCATTACCACTGAATCAGGTGAAGATCGCGTCGAAATTCAGTTCATCAATAAGCAAGGTGAACTAGAAACTAACATCGTTGAGTATGTGCTGGCAGCAACAGGCCGTCGTCCAAACACTGATAAGCTTGGCCTAGAGAATACCTCTCTAGAACTTGATGAACGTGGTGTTCCTATCGCAGACCACTACACACTACAAACATCGCTACCATCAGTATTTATTGCCGGTGACGCAAGTAACCAACTGCCTCTACTGCATGAAGCAGCAGACCAAGCACGTATTGCGGGTGATAACGCAGGTCGCTTCCCAGAGATTCGTGCAGGCCTACGCCGTTCTAAAATCTCAGCGGTATTCTCTGACCCACAAATCGCGATGGTGGGTGAAACTTACAAAGAGATCACCACACGCTTAGGCACATGTGGTTGTTTCGCAACAGGTGAAGTGTCTTTCGAGAACCAAGGTCGTTCACGAGTGATGCTGCGCAACAAAGGTATTCTGCACGTATACGGCGAGCAAGGTACAGGCCGCTTCCTTGGTGCTGAAATGATGGGACCAAACGCAGAACACTTGGCTCACCTATTAGCTTGGGCACACCAAAACAAGATGACGGTTTCTGAAATGCTGGATATGCCGTTCTACCACCCAGTGATTGAAGAAGGTGTGCGAACAGCGCTACGTGACCTCAATGCGAAACTGCACCTAGGTCCAGAGATGGTGAAACACTGTCTAGATTGTGGCCCTGGTTGTTAATCTCAGGCTATCGTTAGTCAGTTAACAAACGCTAGATACTAAAAAGGAAAGCCAGTGGCTTTCCTTTTTGTTTTTGGCAACAAGTAAACTATAGATTCCCGATTACGCTCCTTCGTCGCTCTCGGGAATGACAGCTATTTTCATACACGTCTAGGCGAAGCTAACCAGAATAGCGGTTCTCTTCAAACGCGTCTAAACTGAAGCAAATCAAAGTGACGCATCAGCTAAACCAAAACTAAACTCGTCATTCCAGAACCGCGGGACGAGGTATCTGGAATCTCTTGAAGCCATTGCTTATCGCTAAAGGCTTAGCAATTACTTCTCAGCAGCAATCACAGAGATCTCAACAAGTAGCGCTTCACGAGCCATATCACCCGTTACACATGCGCGAGCTGGAGCGTGACCTTCAGGAACCCATGCATCCCAAACTGCGTTCATTTCTTGGAAGTCTTTCATGTCTTTCAAGTAAATCGTTGCTGACAGCATGTGCTCTTTATCGCTGCCCGCTTGCTCAAGTAGGGCTTCCACTTTATCCAGCATCGTTTGTGTTTGCTCAGTGATGTCTTTGGTTGCATCAGCACACACTTGGCCACATAGGTAGATAGTGCCGTTGTGTTTCACAATACGGCTCATGCGTTGTTTGGTTTCTTGACGCTCAATCATCGACTTTCTCTCTCTGTGTCACCGTGATCCAATATCTTGTGACGTGTTATTATCAAGGCAACAAGCATAACGCGAATCAAACCCAAGATGACATGCATTCATTGCAATAAAAGTGAAAAAATCCGTAACAAACTCGGCCGCTGCCAGCGCTGCATGAATCAGCTGATGGTGTTGTCGATTTTAAGTTGGGGAGCATGGTGGTTGTTTTTCAAAGAAGACCCAAAAACCATCAATGCCATCGCTTTGATGATGGCCGCTTTCGTATTCAGCGGCTTGCTGTCGTTGCATTGGATAATGAAATTTGTCGTGCTGCCTTTAAGGAACAAAAAGCGTTAGCAGAGAGACTTTATTAGATAAACGATAATGGCTAGATGTTCGATTCAATGACCCGATAGTGCTTCGATTTAACGACCTATCTTCACTTCCCAAACAGCAGATAGAAAAAAGCCCCAGAACCAATCGATTCTAGGGCTTTCTTAGAAAATTCTAAGAAAAAGCAGTGGTACTTTAATAGACCGGACTTTTCTTAGTTTGTTCCCAAAAAAGATCAGATTTTTGATCTTTTTTTTAGGTTCCATAAAATCAATGCCTTATGCAACATTCACCTTTGCGATAATCTGTTCAACCAAGTTCACTTCCAACGCCACTTCATCACATGCATGTTGGCGAGGACACTGATCACAATCTTTCAGTACCTTCTCAGGTAGCAAAGATTTCGATGTTGGTAAAAAGTCATGCTTCATAAAGAACTCTGGGGTACGAGTCAGCACAAACACCTTCTTAATGGCCATTTGTCGCGCTTTATCAACCAAGTGCTGCACAATCGCGGTACCCTGCCCTTGACCTTGCCAGCCAGCTTCAACACCTAACGAACGAATTTCCGCTAAACCAGAGTCATACACATAGAGTGATGCACAACCTGTCACCTCACCATGATGCTCTGCGACGGCAAACGAACCAATATCACGCACCAGTTCATTACGAGAACGAGGCAGGTTTTCACCCATATTCGCCCAGTAGGCCACCATGCCTTCCAACGCTTCAATATCGGTCAGACGAGCAGAACGAACCTTAACGATAGAAGTATCACGCTGTGATAAACGCTTCTCTGCTTGGTCAACCGCGTAAGCCACTTGTTGTGGTGATACACCACCTAGCGCACTACGTTTTTCAAGACACGACTCAATGGTCAGGATGTCATACACATCCTCTTCAATCACCTCAGAGAACTCTTTCATCTCTGCGATGGTTAACTCTTCTAATGCACAGCCTTTAGCAATCGCTGCGACGACTGTTACACCAACAATATGGTGAGCTTCACGGAAAGGAATGCCTTTCGCTACTAAGTAATCAGCCAGTTCTGTTGAGTTCGCGTAGCCTTGTTTTGCTGCTTCAAGCGTACGTTCGCCGTTCACTTTAATACCGTCAAAACAGAGTGCTGCCATTTCCATACAATCATTCCAAGTATCTAAAGCGTCGAACAGACCTTCTTTATCTTCTTGCATGTCTTTGTTGTACGCCAAAGGCAGAGCTTTCACTGTCATCATCATTGCGGCTAATGAACCGTATACACGGCCAGTTTTGCCACGTATAAGCTCTAGCGCATCTGGATTTTTCTTTTGTGGCATCAGAGATGAACCTGACGTCACTGTATCGGCTAACTCGATGAAGTTTGATTCACCTGAGTTGTAGAAAATCATATCTTCTGCAAGACGTGAAAGGTGAAGCATTGAGATAGATGCAATCGACATCAGCTCCATCACATGATCACGGTCAGAAACTGAATCTAGAGAGTTACGCGTTGCACGATGGAAACCTAAGTTGTGAGCTAACTCTTCACGGTCCATCGGGTAAGCAGTTCCAGCAAGGGCACCAGAACCCAGCGGACATGTATCTAGACGCTTAATCGCATCATTCAAACGAGAATAATCACGCTCAAGCATTTCAACGTAAGCCAAGCACCAGTGAGCAAAAGTTACCGGCTGAGCACGTTGTAAGTGAGTGTAGCCAGGAAGTACGGTTTCTTGATGCTGAGAAGCGACGTTCACCATTTGGCTTTGTAGGCGATCCAATGCAAGTAGCAGTTGGTTACCTTGCTGACGACACCATAGTTTAAGGTCTGTCGCCACTTGGTCATTACGAGAACGGCCAGTGTGAAGTTTTTTGCCCAAGTCACCGACTTTGCCGATAAGTTGTTGCTCGACCCAGCTGTGAATATCTTCTGCATCAGAACGTAGAATCTGTTCAGGATCTTCCATCACCTCAAGTTTTAGCTCATTCAACGCTAACTCAAGCTTCTGTTGCTCTTCTTCGGTTAATACGTTGACCGACAGTAGAGCTTTAGACCAGGCAATTGAGCCCACAATGTCTTGCTCAGCCAATCGGTAATCAAAACGAAGAGAATCGTTAAAATCTTTAAACCGGGTGTCTGCTGCTTGGGTAAATCTACCGCCCCATAATGCCATTGTGTATCTCCTAATTGCACAGTGCTCACTGTTTTTGCAAATGATAATTCTGATTAAAATTCAGTATTTTTCTGATGGTTTAAACTTACGGCAATTCAAAATGAAAATAAAGTATTAATTCATTATTTTCACATATTTATTCACCGATAGTTTAATCCATTATTTATTTTCAGCGTGATTCGCGAATTATATGCCATTCAATGATAAAAACCGAAGCTGATTTATTAGACTAATAGATAGAAAAAAGCCCATTCACTAATCAATAGTGGATGGGCTTTGCATAATAATGTCTATTTGCTAGCCTTCCGTTATTCGTAAAAGGCTAGCTCACTAACTCATGGTTCGGATTACTTTTGGCTATTCAGAGCACGGATACGGCTTGATAGCGAGTAAAGACGGATAAAGCCTTCAGCGTGGCTTTGGTCGTAAACTTCATCTTCACCAAAGGTTGCAAACTCTTCTGAGTACAGGCTGTTGTCAGAACGCTTCTGAGTCACCGTTGCATGGCCTTTGTAAAGTTTGATAACCACTTCACCATTTACGTCTTGTGCTAGTTCATCTGTTGCCGCAAGAATTGACTTACATAGCGGAGTGAACCAACGGCCATCGTATACAAGATGAGAAGCTTTAACACCTAGCTCTTCACGGAATTCGAATGCCGCTTTATCAAGAACCAGTTGCTCTACTGCACGCAGTGCTTCCATCATGATTGTGCCACCTGGAGTTTCGTAACAACCACGAGACTTCATGCCAACAAGACGGTTTTCTACGATATCGATACGACCAACACCGTGCTTCGCACCCTTCTCATTTAGGTAAACCAGTGCGTTGTATGGCGTCATTGTTTCGCCATCAACCGCTACCACTTCACCTTTTTCAACTTTAAGCGTCACAGTTTCAGGTTCGTTTGGCGCTTGCTCTGGGTCTACAGTCCAAGCCCAGCAATCTTCATCCGGTGCGTTCCATGTATTTTCTAGCACGCCGCCTTCTGTAGAGATGTGCCATGCGTTTGCATCACGCGAGTAGATCTTAGTAAGAGAAGCCGTACAAGGGATGTTACGTTCAGCTAGGTAATCTAGACACTCTTCACGGCTCACTAGATCCCATTCACGCCAAGGTGCAATTACGTGTAGATCCGGTGCTAGTGCAGCAAATGCGCCTTCAAAACGAACTTGGTCGTTACCCTTACCTGTACAGCCGTGACACAGTGCGTCTGCACCGACTTTACGTGCAACCTCAACCTGAGCTTTCGCGATAATTGGACGAGCCATTGAAGTACCTAGCAGGTATTTACCTTCGTAGTAAGCGCCAGTTTTTAGCGTTGGGTAGATGTAATCTGCCACCATCTCTTCTTTAAGGTCAGCGATGTAGCACTCAGATGCACCAGACGCTTTTGCTTTCTCTTCAATACCAATCAGCTCTTCATCGCCTTGGCCTACATCTGCAACAAATGCGATAACTTCGCAATCATAGTTCTCTTTCAACCATGGAATAATTACTGATGTGTCTAGACCGCCAGAGTAGGCTACTACAACTTTCTTTACGTTAACTTTGCTCATTTTCTTTCTCCTAGTTTCCATACTGCACATGGCGGTCAGCGTTGGAAATGACTTCATTATTATGTGTTAAATTTATTTGTCTAAATTCTTTAAGTAGTGACTCGTGGTGAGGTCTACTGAGGTAAAAACTGCGTTCCTATGCTTTTACCTGAAAACAGTTGTGTTAGCTTTTCTGGGTATCGCCAAGTGGCAACTTCGATTGGTCGTCCAAGGTCGTTAGCGGCTTCTAGTGCGGCTTGAACCTTAACGATCATGCCATCGGTAATCACTTTGCCTGTAATAAGGTCATCAGCTTGTTGTTGATTAAGGCTTGGAATCAGGTGACCTTTGCCATCCAACACACCGCTTACATCAGAAAGCAGTACCAATTCAGCATCAAGCGCGCCAGCTACAGCTACAGCAGCTTGGTCTGCATTGACGTTCATCAGTTGGCCTTGCTCAGTCAGACCAATTGAGCTAATGATTGGCAGTGCGCCCGTATTAAGAATCGCTTGCAGAACGGTTGAGTCGCCCGGCTCCGCTTTTCCTACCGCGCCCAGTTCAGGGTTCAGTTCGCTCACTTTGCATAAACCACCATCTGCAAGGCTCAAACCAACGGCATTGATACCGTCTTTAATTGCCTGACCTTGAAGTAGTTTGTTGGCCGTGCCCGCTAGCGCGCCAGCGATAACAGGGATCTGATCATAAGGAGTAACACGTAGCCCCTCTTTCTTAACGGTTTCGAGGTTCAACTTATTCATCAAATCATCAACAAGGTAACCGCCGCCGTGAACAATCACGATTGGTCGCTGTGCCTGTTGTTGGTAAGCTGAAATCGCACCAAATAACTTGCTAAGTGTTTCACCACAAGATAGCGCAGCGCCACCTAACTTTATGATTAATGGTTGATTATTAAGGCTCATATCTAGATTTCCTTACACTAACGCAGTTAATGGCGCAAAACCATAACGTAAATTTAAACACTGCATCGCTTGGCTAGATGCACCCTTTAATAAGTTATCAATCGCTGAAACAACGATGATGTGTTGACCTTGAACCTTCCAGCCTAAATCGCAGAAAGGTGTCTGTTCTACATCTTGAATTCTTGGCAATGTCTCTTCGAGTAATCTCACGGCTGGCTTACCTTGATATGCTTGCTCGAAGGCATCTTGTATCTGTTGTTCTGTCACACCGTCAGCCAGTTTCATGGTAATGGTCGCTAAAATGCCACGCTTAAAGTTGCCTAGGTGCGGAGTGAAAATCACATCACATCCTAGGTGTGCCGCCATTTCAGGTTGATGACGGTGGTTGAATACGCCATAAGCTTGCAGGCTTACTTCGCAGAAGCTGTTGACCATAGTCGCCTTACGACCGGCTCCAGTAACGCCACTAGTCGCGTTAATCACTGGCCATTGGTTCTCATCCAGTAACTTTGCTTCAACTAAAGGCTTAATCGCCAGTTGTGATGCAGTTGGGTAACAACCCGCGACTGCAACAAGCTGAGCTTCTTTTATTTCTTGTTCGTTCCATTCAGCTAAACCGTAAGCCGCTTTGTCTAGCCATTGTTCGTGTTGATGTTCAAAACCGTAAAACTCTTGATAGAAGTTTTCGCCTTTAACTCTGAATGCACCCGATAGGTCGAAAACTTGGCAGTCGTTCTCTAGAAAAATGGGCGCTAGGTCGTGACTGACTTCGTGTGCCGTTGCTAAGAAAATCACATCAGACTGTTTAGCCACTTCTTCCGGATTTGTTAAAGGTTGTACTGGCATATCAATCAGGCCAGCTAACTTACCGTGCAGTGCAGCGATAGGTTTGCCCGCATCTACACTATTGGCTGAGACATATAAACCTGATAGCGTGAGCTCAGGGTGTCTGTTTATCATTAGAGCCAGTTCTGCTCCTGTATAGCCGCTTGCACCAATGATCGTGGTTTTCAACATCTCAACACATCCATTCTTGAGGTAAGTTATATTTCAAATTTGACTATTCATACTTAATTTTTAGCTATATTTGATTTCTTATGCATTAAATATGATTTAATATGTGTTTTACCGACTTATGGTTTTCCTGTCAATAGTAGAAGTGAAGATATTATGCAATTACCGAGTTTCCTTGAGGTCTATAAAGGCCTAATTTCCACCGACTCCATTAGCTCAACAGATCCAAGCTGGGATCATGGCAACGAGAAAGTGATCGAAAAAATGGCTCAATGGTTTAAAGACGTAGGCTTTAGCGTTGAGGTCGTGGAAGTCGAACCCGGCAAGCATAATATGGTCGCAAAGATGGGTTCAGGCGAAGGGGGCTTATTGCTTGCAGGACACAGCGATACCGTGCCATTCGATGAAGGACGTTGGAACTTCGACCCTCACGCATTGACAGAACACAACAACCGCTTCTACGGATTAGGCACCGCCGATATGAAAGGCTTTTTTGCCTTCGTTTATGAAGCTGCTAAGAAAATGGATTGGAGCAAGCAAACCAAGCCGCTTTATGTTTTAGCTACGTGTGACGAAGAAACCACTATGCTAGGTGCACGTCATTTCACTGAAAATGCGCCGTTTAAACCGGACTACTGCATTATTGGTGAGCCAACCAGCCTAGTGCCGATTCGTGGTCATAAAGGCCATGTCGCCAACGCAGTACGAGTAACGGGTAAATCAGGTCACTCTTCAGATCCAGCTTTAGGCGTTAACGCCATCGAGATCATGCATGAAGTGTTATTTGCTTTAATGCAGTTGCGTGACAAGTTAGTCAAGGAGTACCACCACCCAGGTTTTGCAATTCCAAGCCCTACCCTAAACCTTGGTCATATCCACGGTGGCGACAGTGCGAACCGTATCTGTGGTTGTTGTGAACTGCACTATGATGTTCGTCCTTTACCGGGCATTAGCTTAGATGGCTTGGATAACATGCTGCGTAGCGCACTTAAAGAAGTAGAAGCAAAATGGCCGGGCAGAATTGAGATTACTCCACTGCACGAACCGATTCCGGGTTATGAGTGTCAGCACGATCATCCATTTATCGGTGGCATGGAATCGGTGTGTGAAACTGAATCTCAAACCGTGAACTACTGTACTGAAGCACCTTTCCTTCAAGAGTTATGCCCAACCTTGGTATTAGGTCCAGGCTCAATTGACCAAGCTCACCAACCGGATGAGTTCTTAAGCTTCGATTTTATTGACCCTACAATTGATGTTCTGAGTAAATCTATCCGTAAATATTGTTTCTAGTTATTACTTCTCAATCCGAACATTCACATAAAAGCCACCCTAAAAAGTGGCTTTTATTCTGCCATCCCTGATATAGCCGCAACCTTGTAATTAAATTTCACTTTTTCCCTAAGTTTTGAAAAATTTACTTCTCCCGCATTTTTAAACCTAATAATTGCAAACTTAGAATGCTTTATTTGACTAGATACAGCACTTTTCGCTAGATTGTGTACTTAACAAGGAACAATGGATGTAATTTTTTTACGAGGCAGGATGACAATGAACGAGAAATACGCCGCTCTCAAGAGTAACGTAAGCATGCTAGGACGCTTGCTAGGTAACACAATCCAAGATGCACATGGTGACGTTATCTTAGAGAAAGTGGAGACTATCCGTAAACTTTCCAAATCCGCCCGCGCAGGCAACAAAGCTGACCGTGACAGCCTAGTTGAAGAAATCAAAAACCTGCCGAACGAACAACTCACTCCTGTTGCTCGTGCATTTAACCAATTTCTCAACCTCACCAACATGGCAGAGCAATACCATACGATCTCTCGCCACTGTGAGGAGCATGTTTGTGAACCAGATGTGCTGCAATCTCTATTTTCCAAATTAAATCAGAATGACATCAGCAAGCTAGACGCGGCTCAAGCCGTTCGCGACCTGAACATTGAACTCGTTCTGACTGCACACCCAACAGAAATCACTCGTCGCACCATGATCAACAAGCTGGTAAAGATCAACGAGTGTCTGTCTAAATTAGAATTAAGCGACCTATCACACAAAGAGCGCGTGAAAACCGAACGCCGCCTAGAGCAACTGATCGCTCAAGGTTGGCACTCTGATGTAATTCGTCAGCAGCGCCCAACGCCACTTGATGAAGCTAAGTGGGGCTTTGCGGTTGTCGAAAACTCACTTTGGGAAGCTGTGCCTGATTTCCTACGTGAAATGGATGGTCGATTAAAAGGTTACCTTGGTGAAGGCCTGCCAATTGATGCGCGCCCTGTTCATTTCTCATCTTGGATGGGTGGTGACCGCGATGGTAACCCATTCGTAACGCACACCATCACTAAAGAAGTACTGCGTCTGTCTCGCTGGAAAGCCGCTGATCTATACCTAGGTGACGTGAACGAGTTGATTACCGAACTGTCGATGACCAAGTGTAATGATGCCGTTCGTGAATTGGCTGGCGATGAGCACGAAGCTTACCGTGCAATCCTGAAGAGCCTACGTACTCTGCTCAACAACACGCTAGAAGTGCTTGATGCAAAACTGCACGACGCAGAAGTACCGAAGAAAGAAACTCTCCAGAACATAGACCAACTTTGGACACCACTTTACGCATGTTACCAATCACTGCACGAATGTGGCATGGGCGTAATCGCGGACGGTTCTCTACTTGATACGCTACGCCGCCTAAAAGCATTCGGCGTGCATTTGGTTCGTCTCGATGTTCGTCAAGAAAGTACTCGTCACTCAGATGTGCTATCTGAATTGACTCGCTACCTAGGCATTGGTGATTACGACCAATGGAGCGAGCAAGATAAGGTTGCTTTCTTAACCAATGAATTAAGCTCAAAGCGCCCACTGTTACCACGCGACTGGGAGCCATCTGAGCAGGTCAAAGAGGTTTTAGACACCTGTAAGGTCGTTGCTGCTCAACCTCGTGAAGCCTTTGGTGCTTACGTGATCTCTATGGCTCGTACTGCCTCGGATGTATTGGCTGTACATTTGCTTCTACAAGAATGTGGTTGCCCGTACCGCATGGACGTATGTCCATTGTTCGAAACGCTAGACGACTTGAACAACTCAGAAGCCGTAATGAAACAGCTAATGAGCATCGATTTATACCGTGGCTTTATCCAGAACCACCAAATGGTGATGATCGGATATTCTGACTCAGCTAAAGATGCCGGTGTAATGTCTGCAGGCTGGGCGCAATACGATGCAATGGACAAGCTAGTTAAGGCTTGTGAAGAAGAAGGCATTGAACTGACTCTATTCCACGGTCGTGGTGGTACGGTTGGTCGTGGTGGTGCGCCAGCGCACGCAGCTCTTCTTTCTCAGCCACCTAAAAGCTTGAAAGGCGGCTTACGTGTAACTGAACAAGGCGAAATGATCCGCTTTAAGCTTGGCTTGCCAGATGTTGCCGTAAACAGCTTCAACCTTTACGCAAGTGCGATTCTAGAAGCGAACCTTCTGCCACCACCAGAGCCAAAACAAGAATGGCGCGACCTAATGGAAGTGCTGTCTGAAGTATCTTGCGAAGCTTACCGCAACGTCGTTCGTGGTGAAGAGAAGTTTGTTCCTTACTTCCGCCAAGCGACGCCAGAGCTAGAGTTAGGCAAGTTACCTCTTGGTTCTCGTCCTGCGAAACGTAACCCGAACGGCGGCGTAGAAAGCCTACGTGCGATCCCATGGATCTTCTCATGGAGCCAAAACCGTTTGGTACTTCCTGCATGGTTAGGCGCTGGTGAAGCGATTCAATACTCTGTCGATCAAGGCCATCAAGCGCTACTTGAAGAGATGTGTCGTGAATGGCCATTCTTCTCGACTCGTCTAGGTATGTTGGAAATGGTGTACTCGAAGTGCAACATGGAAATCGCTAAGTACTACGACCAGCGACTTGTTGACGAAGAGCTATTACCTCTGGGTGAGTTACTGCGTGAACAGCTGCAAAAAGACATCAAAGCGGTGCTAAATGTAGAAAATAACGAGAACTTGATGCAAAGCGACCCTTGGGGACTTGAGTCAATTCGTCTGCGTAACATCTATGTTGAGCCACTAAACATGCTTCAAGCGGAACTGCTTTACCGTACTCGTAAGTGTGAAACACCACCAGCAGAGCTAGAAGAAGCGCTAATGGTGACGATTGCAGGTATTGCAGCAGGTATGCGAAACACTGGTTAATTAGTGATTCCATCTACAAAACAAACAAAAGGTCGCCATTGGCGGCCTTTTTATTTTGCCAAATGACCACTAGTGAGTATTTTGTCAGTTTTTTGGGTTATTTTGCCCATGTATTCTACTTTATGCTTATTATTTAGATATACTACTGCTCCGCTGCAGAAACACTCCAAAATAATAATCTGCGGCACTCGACCAATAAACTGGTCAACCTAGGTGATAAACGGCTTTGTAAGGTGACATAACCAACGATTGAGTTGGTGCTACTTGAACATAACCAATATAACGTGCCATAGAAGCACACTTGTTGTTCAAGTATTTGTTTACTGTTTACCATTTGGATTTCAGACATGTCATTACCACACGTAATTTTAACCGTTTTAAGTACACGCGATGCTACTGGTTACGATATCACAAAAGAATTCTCCGCAAGCATTGGTTACTTCTGGAAAGCTAGCCACCAACAAGTTTACCGCGAGCTAAATAAAATGGCTCAGAACGACCAGGTAACTTGCGTACTTGAGCCTCAAGAAGGCAAACCTGATCGTAAAGTTTACTCTATCACCGATGCTGGCCGTGGCGCGCTAGGTGAATGGTTTGAACAACCAACTGCACACCCAACCGTTCGTGACGAGTTCTCAGCTAAGTTAATCGCTTGTGCTGTACAACCTTCTGATGCGTACCGTGTACAACTTGCTGAACTAGTAGAAGAGTCTCGCAAACTGGTTTCTCACTACAAAGAAATCGAAGCGGCTTACTACGCAACGCCATCTACACTAGACAAGCAAGCACGCCTAGAGCGTCTAACGCTTCGTCGTAACCTACTGATCCGTGAAGCATGGATTGTATGGGCTGACGAAGTACTGCTTGAACTTGGCGCTCTTGCTTAAGTTAAGCTAGAAACTAGAAACTAGAAACTAGAAACTAGAAACTAGAAACTAGAAACTAGAAACTAGAAAAGTAAAAGGCTTGAACTCTTAGAGTCCAAGCCTTTTTTGTATCTATAGGATTTGAAATGTTACTACCAGAAGCTTTTACAAGCGCTTGGGCTTTACTTCCTAGACTTTACTTAAAGCGCAGCGACTTGTGGACGAACACCTAATGTGTGGCAAAGTGCATAAGTCATTTCTGCACGGTTTAGCGTGTAAAAGTGGAAATCTTTCACACCTTCACGGCTTAGCGTACGAACCATATCGATCGCTTGGCTAGCACCGACTAACTGACGAGTTGTTGGATCATCATCCAAGCCTTCGAACTGCTTCGCCATCCAACCTGGTACTTTTACGTTATTCATCGCAGCAAAACGAGACGCTTGCTTGAAGTTAGAAACCGGCAAGATACCCGGTACAATCTCTACGTCAACGCCAGCCGCCACACAACGGTCACGAAAACGTAAGTAGCTTTCGACATCGAAGAAGAACTGAGTGATTGCACGGTTTGCACCCGCATCCACTTTACGCTTTAGGTTAATAAGATCAGATTGAGCGCTTTTTGCTTCAGGGTGAACCTCAGGGAATGCCGCTACTGATATATCAAAGTCGTGACGAGATTTAAGCAGCTCGACTAAATCAGACGCATACATATCTGGCGCACCACCGCCTGCTGGAATATCACCGCGCAACGCAACAATACTTTCAATGCCATTTGCCCAGTAATCGTCGGCAATTTGAATCAGCTCTTCGCGGCTAGCATCAATACACGTTAAGTGTGGTGCAGCAACTAAGCCTGTTTGGTTCTTAATTTCTTTAATGATTGAGTGGGTACGATCACGCTCACCCGAGTTTGCACCATAGGTTACTGATACAAATTTAGGTTGAAGTGTTTTAAGACGGTGAACAGAATTCCACAGGGTCTCTTCCATCTTCTCACTGCTTGGTGGGAAAAATTCAAATGACACATTGATGTTGTCAGAAAGCTCTGCAATATTCTGATTTAAAGCGTCGATATGACTTGCGTGTGTGTATCCCATCTTACTCTCCCTGTGGCAAAAGCAACCACTAAATAATCTCAAATCCCTAGCGACGTTTAGACGTCTATATGTCTCCAGAATGAATTGAATACGATTTAATGTCAACAGATCCATTATGAATTTTTTTCAAGTAGATAGTGAGAAAAGCTCAAGCCGATAGGTGGGTCGCAAAGAAGAAATAATGTAGAAAAAAGGCTGAAAACACATCGTGCTTTCAGCCTTATTTATCTTAGTGGATAGTATGCTATTTACGCATTTAAACAATTAATCTGAGTATTAAAGCAATTGATCTGACTATTAAGCCAATCGCTCTAAGTATTAAACCAACCGCTCTTAGTATTAAAACAGGCTAGACATTCTGTTTAAATCAGACTGAATTGCACCAGCTGTCACTTCACGACCAGCACCTGGGCCACGAATAACCAATGGATTATCTTTGTACCATTTGCTCTCAATCGCAAAGATGTTGTCGCAAGGCAGTAAGTTCGCCAGAGCGTGTTCTTTAGATAACGCTTCAACGCCTACCGTTGCCTTACCATTCTTCTCTAAACGCGCTACGTAACGAAGGACCTTCTGTTGAGACTGCGCTTTCTCTAAACGCTCGGCCAACTCTTCACTCAGTACAGAAGCTTTATCAAAGAAGTCATCCACTGACAGATCTTGTAATTCTTCAGGTACCAATGATTCTACTTTGACGTTTTCAGGCTCAATATCTAAACCCGATTCACGCGCCAGAATCACTAGCTTACGCATCACGTCTGAGCCATCGAGGTCAGCGCGAGGATCCGGTTCCGTCAGGCCTTGCTGCCACGCTAAGTCAACCAACTCGCTGAATGACACCGTGCCATCAAACTGTTGGAATAACCAAGATAGAGTGCCCGAGAAGATACCTGACAGAGCGAGAATATCGTCACCGCTTTCACGCAAGTCACGTACTGTGTGATTAATCGGTAAGCCGGCACCCACTGTCGCATTGTACAGCCAATGACGGCTGATCTTAGCGAAAGCATCTTGTACCTGATGGTAATACTCGCTTGATGCAGAGCCTGCCACCTTGTTAGCTGAGATCAGGTGGATACCTTGTTGTGCAATTTGCAGGTACTTTGCTGCAAGCACAGGGCTTGCGGTGACATCGAGTACTACAGCTTCATCGTAACCCTGAATAGAACCCAAACGCTCTAACCAGTCGTTACCATTATTGGCAATCGCTTCGTCATCAAAGCGTTTACCAACTGAAGTCGCATCAATGCCTTGATCGTCGAACCAATAAGTTTGGCTATCAACAACCGCAACCAATTCAAAGTTCATCCCACGGCGCTTTTCAAGTTCAGCCTTTTGTTCAGCAAACAAGCTTAACCAACTTGAACCAATGTTGCCCTTACCACACAAGGCAATCGCAACACGCTTTTGCGCTTGGAACAGTTGAGAGTGAATGCCTTTCACTAGGCTTGATGTTTCACTCTTACGAATCACAGCCACTAAGCTCAAGCCAGAGTTTGCTTCTGAGATAAACTCAACCGGTGAGCTCTTGAGTTGTTGGTAGAATCCATAACAATGGTTCGGGTTCTTAGTCACACCCGCACCCACCGCCGCAATCAGAGAGAAGCCTTCTTTAAGCTTAATTTCCGCTTCAATCGCGTGATCTTGTAGATATTCTAAAGCGCCACCAGCGATCTCTTCTGTATAAGCAAGACGTAAGCAGTGCTGATCCGGTTCAAGCTCATAAGCAAGCGGCTCAAGTTGGGCTCGTTTAAGACCTTCAAGGACTTCACTTTCTAAGCGGTCAAAATCATGGCCATGACCAAAGGTCAGCTGAACGATCAGAACTTCATCCAGAGAGGTAATGATTTTTGCGCCACGACCCGATGCCAGTACACGCTCT
>NZ_JBFRLX010000003.1:0-17534 GCF_041470165.1 Vibrio sp. 10N.286.46.A8 | reverse complement strand
GTGACGTCAACACCAGTGGCGTCAGCGCCAGTTACACCACCATCAGTGGTCTCATCACCAGTCACCGTAGCTATAAATCCGGCACCGACACCAGTTAATGCGGTTATCTCCAACGGCCCGCAAGCGTACAAAATGGATGAGCTCGTAATACCTGATGGTTTCGATTATAACTCTGTAGATCAATTCGACCTCAATATTGATATCAGCCACATCTCAACCGATCGTTCGTTCGTATCCGTATATAGTCGATTTACCACAAGGACAGACTCAACTTACAAGCCTGATTATTCAAGTAAGGTCATTGGAGGCCCTTTAGACAACGGTACATTTACGTCCAACTTTTCGGCGCCGCTAAGCGAAGATATTCTGTTAATTGAGATCTGGTTTTATGATGGTCAAGCGCCGCTGCAACAAGTCATTGCAAGTGACGGTTCACAAATCACTTGGTAAACGTAAAGGAATGAAAAGCGCTGAGTTCAGTTTAACAATAGCTAAATTTAGTTGGAGTTAGACAGCAGTCTCGAAGTCGAAAGTAGAATAACAATGCATAAAGGTGAGCAATGAGGCTCACCTTTTTATTTGGGCGCTATTTCAATTTTCAGTACTGGTTATGTTCACTTTATCGAAAGCCTGTCTTATCTTTTAAAGATGACTTTCAAAGGCTTACTTTATGAAACAGTTGAAAATAGGATTCGTTATATTATCGATTGGTATTGGGCTACTTTTATTTCTCACCTATTTCCCGATGACATCTTCTACCGGAGAACGCATTGAAGCCAGAGTCATCTTCAATACGCTCACTCAATCCCTAGACGGACATAGGCGCTACCTCACGGTTGAAACTCAAGACAACGAAATATTTCGCGTTTCCATTCCACCAACAACAGACTGCCCTCTTGATTATGTGGTCGTGCTTGATACATTAAACAATCAAATAACCGGACAAAGCAGCTATCAGTTCATCCACTGCCGGGCTGCGCCTTAGTCGCCGATATAACAACAAGAATGGATATAAGAAGAATGAATCAGCCACTCATTTCACCAGAACAACTTCAACAACGTTTGCTAGAAGAAGACAACATTGTAATCCTCGACGCCAGTATCGAATTTCAGATCCCAAGTGAGTCAGAAAAGATCAAAGGACAAATGATACCTAGTGCGATTCGTTTCGATTACGACAAAGACTTTTGTAACAAGCACACTCTACTCCCTCACATGTTCCCGACCGAAAAACACTTCAATACACGCGCACAAGAAATTGGTATCAATCAAGACAGTACGATAGTGGTTTACGATAACTCAGGAACTTTTGCCTCGCCTCGCGCATGGTGGATGTTTATGGCAATGGGACATAACAACGTTTATATCTTAGATGGCGGTTTACCAGCATGGATAGATGCAGGCTACGTAACAGACACTAACTATAAAACAGAAGTTCAAGCCGGGAATTTTGATGGGAGTATTCAAGACAACTATTTTGTTAATGCTCAACAAATTGAAAGCTATTCCGATAACAAGAACGCGAACATTGTAGATGCGCGTTCTCAAGCTCGCTTCGATTCAGAAGTTCCTGAACCACGTGAAGGCTTACGTAGTGGCCACATCCCAAACTCAGTTTGCTTGCCGTTCGCACAAGTCTTAAATGCAGGTAAATTGAAACCTCAAGAAGAGTTAGTTGACATTTTCTCGACCCTAAACTTACCCCCCTCTCAACCTATGTTCTTTAGCTGTGGCTCTGGTGTGACGGCTTGCATCATTTTATTAGCCGCTAAACTGGCTGGTTATTCAAGTGATATGGGCGTTTACGATGGCTCATGGACTGAATGGGGCGCGAATGAAAAACTACCTATTGCCGTAACTAAAAAGTAATTCAGCTTCGCTTAATGATACTGTTAGAATATACTGCGCATGCATACGGAGCTTACTAAAGGTTATGGCTGAAGCCCATGACACTTAAGCATCTTATTGCTCAATCAGCTAGGCACTTATTAACTCAAGCGTTTAACACGGTTGTAACTTGAAGACGTAGTCACTTGAAGACACCTAGGTAGTGACAGAGTTAACACTACCTATGTGTAGAGCCATCCGGTTTCTAACAAAAACTGTGATTAATCATGAGTTAATTGTCAGCACGTTTATGAGTGTTAATATTTCATTCAAGAATCTCTGTTCGTAGCCGTTACACTATTTAATCATTGATATATTCATCTCTGATGTTTTATGCCTCGTTGTATTAATCACACTGGCGATATAAACGTTGTCACTTGCAGTCTGTTAAAAGTAGTCACCAACAAAAGGCATCTCATGGCTCTATTTAAGAAAAATATCTGGTCGCTGTACGCTATGATCGTGCTGCTTACCCTGATACTTTTCAGCGCCTTTGGCATAACCAAGTGGCAATCAAACAGAGATGACTTTACTAAGCAACAGCATATCCAAGTTGAGATCTTCTCTAGCTCAGTAAACTCTCTATTAACTAGCCAAGAAGCACTGCTTGAAGTGGTTGGGCATCAACTTGCTCAGCAGTCCGACTTTACCCGAACAGCTTCGATTCAAATTCGACCAATATTAGATAAACTGCTTGATACTCATCCTGCAATAGCCGCTTTCGGGTTACTAAATCCTCAAGGGGATTACCTGTCAATCAGCTCAAACCTACAGCTGTCTGACCAATTTAACTTACTGGATCTCCCATACACCAAAGACTCATTTCTAGAGGCTGTATCTAGTAATAAAATGGTTTTGGGGCGCACTTATTTCCATGATTCTCTTAACAGCCTCGTGATCCCAATGAGAAAATCCATTTCTCTCGATGGCAAGAACGTTGATGCAGTCATGACCGCAGGTTTACGCTTAGACAGCACAATTTTGTTTGAAAACAATGCGCACGCAGGCAATTACAACACGTTAACTCTACTTAGAACCGACAACTATCGTCAGTTTTTTTCTAGCGATATCGAGTCGCTAGACGCTTATTTAAAACCGGTTGATAACGTTCTAATGGATCGCATTACCAAAAGCTTTTCTGAGCAAGTGACTGTCAGCGTCAAAGAAGCGAAAACAGGAAAATACACATATTCTTTCTGTATCGATGATAGCGCTTTCCCATCGCTCGTTAGCGCTAAATACATTCCAGACTACAAGCTTTGGGTTGTCGGCCGAACAGACCTAGCACACGTTGATGGTATATTCGCAAAAGAGTTTGGTGCTCTTTTCTTTGTTTTTGTTGTTCTTCAGTTTGGTTTCTATTTTTTAGTAAAATCGATTGCGAAGAACGAACAACGAACTCGCAGCCAATTGATTTACCAAGCCAATCACGATCCATTAACCTCTCTCCCCAACCGCTCCTATATGCGTAAAAACATTGGCAAGTGGATTGAAGATGAGTCAGACCCATTCTCAATGCTGTTTATCGACATCGATAACTTCAAATGTGTTAATGATACCCATGGACATGACTTCGGAGACAAGGTGCTCAAACAAATTGCATTACGTTTGATGCGGTTCCGCTCCAGAGTCAGCCTATTGGTACGAGAATCCAGTGATGAGTTCTTGTTTTTAACACCCTTGAGTAGTGAATCTGAAATTAAGCGACTATCAGAACGAATTATTGAAGTACTTTCTCAACCTTATGAAGTTGAAAGCGCTCAATTTTTGTTGAGTTGCAGTGTAGGTATTGCCCGCTTCCCAGACCACGGAAGAGATTTAGATAGCCTGTTACGCTCTGCCGATATTTCGATGTACAAAGCGAAACAGCAGCAAAACTCATACAGTATTTTTACGACTGAGATGCAAGACGCCCACCTCTACAAAATGAGAGTAGAACAAAGGCTTCGTATCGCTATCGATAAACAAGCTTTATTTATGGTTTTTCAACCATTGGTTCGTGCCGATGAAAGTACTCACGGTGTAGAAGCGCTTGTGCGTTGGGTAGATGATGAACTGGGTTTTGTCCCGCCAGACGTATTTATTCCTATTGCTGAAAGCACAGGTTTAATGCAAAAACTCGGCACCTTTATTATTGAATCCAGCGTTATGCAGATCGCTCATTTACACCGAACGATAGAACAAAAGATCGGTCTTTCGATCAATATATCCGTACGTCAGTTTTCACATAAGTCGTTCCCAGAACACCTATTCGCTACGCTTGAGAAATATCAGTTCTCACCAAACTGTTTAACGCTCGAGATTACTGAAAGCTTGTTCATTGAAGATGTGGCTATAGTGAAACCACTGTTTGAAGCCCTCAAAGAAAACGATATTAAGATCTCTCTAGATGACTTCGGTACGGGCTACTCGTCATTGAGCATGTTAAAAGCACTCCCTATCGACGAACTTAAGATTGATAAGAGTTTCATTGAAAACATAGCAGTCGATCAACAGTCACTAACAATGGTCCAGAACATCATCGCTATCGGTAAAAACTTCGGTATGGTGGTGTTGGCAGAAGGCGTAGAATCAAACGAACACTTCGCGATTCTAAAAGCATGTGGATGTGACTTGATGCAAGGTTACTACTTCTCTCGTCCTATTCCTTATGATGAGTTATGCAAGTATCTAACACCGGCTCAAATTATGGCTACAGAACTACCAGAACCCACGTTGTAACTGTTTGAGTACTTTACCTGGTTAAACGAATAACGCTATAGATTAAAAAAGGGAACCCAAACGGGTTCCCTTTTCTTTACACACCACTTAACAGAGCGGCCCAAAAAATAAAAATACAGACAACGACAACAAAGCCCATTACGACTTAACTGTTATCACAACTCGTCGGTTACAACCTGTTGCCTTATTGTCTGTGACTTTACAAATTGGTGCACTTTCGCCATACGCATATTCAACAATGCGATTCCCTTGATGAAGATCTTTCTTCAAGTAGCTCGCCACTTGTCCTGCTCGGCGAGATGACAGTGCTTTGTTGTAGCTTTTACTGCCTAAGCTATCTGCATGACCTTCTATATAAATCTTGGATTTATCTCCCACCAAGCTAAGGTACTGCCCTAATACTTGTTTATGATTTTCATCCAATAGGTACACGTTAGTTGGATAATTGAGCACCAAAGATTGCGTCGCTTTATCATAGAAACAGACATCATCTTGAGCTGCGATTTGAATGACTTCACTCTCTCTATTGAGCACCTCATTTTGAGGTTTTTCATCAAGCTTTATTAGCTTTCCAGTCACTTGTGTCGTAACAGTATGAGAAGACACCAACGTTTTCGAAGTGACGTATTCGCCGACATTGCCCAAGCAGTTTGCATAGCTCAATGGAGACAGTAGTATCGTAGACATAATTACTAGGTATCTCATGTTAATCCTTTAGTTTTCCGGTTTCTTCATTAATCAAATTCAGAATGTACTTGTACACATCTTCACCATCTTTTGCGTGGTAGATGTTTTTCTTACCAAAACAATCCCCAAAGCCATCACTTTCATTTACTTTGTAATTAATACCAATGACGCCCATCGTGACTTTGGTTTTTTCAGCTTCAGTCGGCGAGTTACTTTGGAAGCGATTTCGTTTGGCCGATATAGTTGAGCGCAGCTTTTTACACAGCCCTTGGTCCACTAGTTTTTGTAAATAGTTCTTGTCGCCATCCTGACCATCAGATAAAACAATAAACACTTGCTCAGGGTTTAGATTCGTTGCTTTATTAGCTTCTTGGGCGGCAGCAATGATCCCATTCCATGACGACGTTCCTCCACCAGCTTGCAGCTTGGTATTCATTAGTTGAGACCGAAATTCATCATAGTCTTCAGTCAATGGAATATCATAAAACTTATAATACTTAGCAAAATTAACGTTGTGAGTATGGAGACGTTCAACCTCGTATCGACTCATACCCCTCTTTGGCTCGAGTATTTCGTTATACAGTTTGGGTTTGTCAAACATTCGCCTAACCGTTGTTCCTGGCGAGGAACGAGCGTAATTGTAAGCGTATTTTTTTCTCCATGAACCGTAATAGCCATAAGCGTTAACTCTTACAGTTTTATCGGTCTGCTTAACATGAAACGGGTTGTAACCAAGTAAGGCGACTCGACTCTTTTCTTCCGTATTAAATTTTTCGATGTCATCAACAACTCGTTTAATGGTTTCTTTTACAACGTCTAACTTCATTTTTCCGTTCTTCCACGAGTTACCCATAGAACCACTAAAGTCACCGATGAAGTAAACGTCGACAGATTGAGGAAGATACTTTCGCGTGACCGCTCGTCCACTAACCGTAAATTCAGGTTCTAAATCGACATCTTCATACGAAATCCATGATGTATATTTGGCGGTAGCACTAACGACAAAGTCACTAAATGGCGCTAATTCGCCGCTAGCTTGAACACAACCATCTTTATATTCACATTTACGGGTAAATACGGCGACATCCACATCCTCTGAATTGTCTAAAATGTATCTATCAACCAAGTAACGTGCATACTTTACGTTTTTATCTTCATCCTCTTTAGGGCTTGCAATAAGTGCGAGGCTCGCAACCTCTGCAGCTTCTAATAACCGAGAGTGAGCCAACATCTGTTGCGACATTTGCATCGAAAACGCCATAAAAATAACCATCGCTGGTAAGAGACCAACGAACAAAATACCTGCGACACCTCGGTTTTTCTTTATCGATTTCACCTCAAACCCTCGCAAATGAATAAGATGTACTTACAAGGCGAAAGACTTCACCGTTAGCAACACCAAGCACATTAATTGGAGTTTCATAACATAATGAAACCTGATACATGGGTAATCTGCGACCTCTTGATGTGATTGGCAGTATTTCTATCGCTTTTTGCTTCGTTATATCGCTCATATCAGGAAAGTTACACCCATGAATACTCCCTTTAGTTAGAGTTTTTTGAACCCTTCGGTAATTCACTTTACCTCCAGATAAAGCGGTTTCTTCAAGCCTTATTTCGTCGATGCGCATCCCAAATTTGTTTTTATCAAAGTTTGGAATCATTCGTTTCATCGAAGCAGAAGCAATCACAAACGCGTTGTGTTCTGTTTTTCTACAGTCACCCGCGCATATATCCATATTGGCATTAAACAATTGTTTTCGTTCAGCAAAGATAGTGGTCAATGAATAAGAAGCTCTGTCGAGTTGGCCCTTCTTATTAATAGCTAGCATATGATTGACTACGGCAACGAAGATCCCTGAAGCAAAAACTAATACCATCGCCAATTCAACAGCAAATGCGCCTTTTTGTTTAGCTTGCACAACCTGCCCCCTGACCAATTTTGAACGAACATCTTTCATATTCTTGGATAGTGATGACTTCACGTTTAATAGCAATATCTGGAAACCAAATGGATACAAGCGGGTCGTAGGTATACTCTAAAGCATAGACAGCTAATGCCATGTCTTCGGGTTCATCTTTCTTATCTGGGCACTCATCTGTAGAAGCGTAAGTATCCGTACATTTGAGAAAGCCTTCGTAGTCACGAAAGTAGTTAACATGAATAACTACACTCCCCTCTTTGACTACATTACTCCATAATGCCCCGCCAGCTTTAGTTAACTCATCATTGATCATTTGGCCGTAGTTGATGGAATTGCTACTGCTTGAGTCGCCCGCTTTTTTGGTACGCATTACCGCTGTGGTCAAAGCATGGTCTGTCATGCTCATTGAGAATGTCAAAATACAGATCTCTACCCAGCCAAAGGCAATAGCCAGAAAAATCGGAATCCCCATAGCGACTTCAACCGTCAATGACCCCTTTTGCTTTCGCTTAAACCTTCTCATAGTCGGACATACCTTTTCTTAGTGTAATCAACAACGAATGCTCCCTTGATATCGATACTGTTTAAAAACGCTTTCGCTTCATCTAAGTCATTAAAGTCACCAATGCAGTAACGCTTCCATAAACCATGTGTATACGAATAAACAGAGCCATAGTTTGTTTTCAAATAGTTCAAAAAGTCAGAGGGGATCGCCGTATACGTCGCCAATACTTGCACACGATAAATGGGTTTTGCCCCGGGCTTAAGTTTTCTTGGGTCAAGTACAGAACCATCGACACTGTGTCTAGATGCTTGAAACTCTGTGGTAGCATCCAATTTACTTACGCGAGACGTCGGGGCTACAAAGCCCCCTGAATTAGCTTGAGAGCCAATAAAGTGTTGTTCCATTTCTATCGTTGACTGTGTCACGGCCTTCTTCCCTTTGCTTTTAGATATTGACCTCATTAATGCAGACAACTGTTTGTGAGCTTGCTCATCGCTATTCGAATGCTTCAAAACCTCTAGCGCGATATCCGGTCGCTGAGATTTAACCGAAGAGAGAATCAAGTTAGAGCTCACTCTCTGATCATTCGGATTCGAAAGGTATAGGTCATATAAAATGTCTGTTGCACCCAAATAATCAGACTGCATTATTTTGACGACTGCGATATTGTTGCCAGCCTCCCTGTCTGAAGCCCCTTGTTTTCTACTTTCCTCAAAATGTTCGATCGCTTGGGCAAATCGCTTTTGCTGAGCCAATATTTTTCCAGTTAAAAGTTGATACTCATACTCTTTGCCACCTTCATCCCGATACTTACTCAGCTCTTCCAGTGCTTTCTCAAAATTCTTTTTTTGATAATAAAGCCTTGCATTAGTTAAAATGTATTCAGGTTCATCAAGATCATTATCATTGTAAGTGCTGCGATACAGCTCAGCAGACTTGATATCTTTTAGATCTAAATACAAATTAACCAATTTAACTTTATATTCAGGTTCCGATTGTATATTTGCCTTATAAAATTCAATGAGTTTCTGTGAGTCACCCGACCCTAAAAGCAGTTGTTCTTTGGTATCAAGTTGGTTATTAACCGTTGAACAACCGGAGAAGAGAACCAAAACAATAACGGACAATACAAAATTTCTTATCACATCAACGCCCTCATAATACCTGGAGCTGCAATTAAAATAATAATCGGAACCATGATAAAAGCGATAAGTGGAATCGACATCTTCGCCCCCATTTTCCCGATTCGTTCTTCTAAATCCATCATATTAAGCTCGCGAATATCGCTTGCTAAAGTCACTAATACCGGACCAACTGATGAACCAAATTGGAGGCTCTGCACCATGGTCATTACAAAACTTTGTGATTCACTAGTTGGAACAAGCTCATAAAATTCTTCTAATGCCTTTTCAAGGCCCACCAGGCGAGAGCGTTCGACAGTTACTCTGACCACATGAGCAAGGTTACTGTCTACTGAGTGAAGTTCTTTCGCCAAGTACTCCAAGCTAGACTCGATAGTCATCCCCGTATGGACGCAAACATTCATTAAGTCGAGTAAAAATGGTAATCGTGAACTTATGTGCTTGATGTTAGATTTACCTCGAGCCGACACATAAGAATCAGGACCAATGATAAATATTAATAAAGCCCCCATTAGATATAACAGTGCGAATACCGTTTTCGTGTCACCGCTATAAAAATCAAAGCCAATTAATGCTAAGCAAACACAAAAAGGAACGATTTTTAGTAAGTAATAAACGTCGGCCAGGAAATCACTGTAAAAGCCAGCTGCGACCAATTTTCTTTTTGTTTCATGCTTATTAAAACTAATCTTAGACAATATAGCCTTGAATAAATCTGCTCTTTTCTTCTCTTCTCGTGTCGAACCGATTATTTTTCGAGTCTCTATATCCGCTCTCGTATTATCCCAAAACCGTAAACAATACGTTGCTAGGACCATCGATATAATGAATATCACACTCCAAATAATAACGGTTTCAAAGTCCATCAATTCACACCCCGCAAAATCAGCCAAATGCAAAAAAAACCAACTAGCTCACTGGCTAATACATAATAAAAAATAGGTTGACCAGCTTCTTCAAACATCACAAAACTGTAGTTTTCAGGACTCGTAAACTTCAAAATAATAAGAAAAATAACCGGTAAGCAGGCAATTATCTTTGCCGAAGCTCGAGCTTCTGAGGTCAAGGCATTTTTCTTTTTCTCCACAGCTCTTGAATCAAACATAAGTCGGTTTATTTTGTTGATCACATCTTTGAGTTGTCCACCTCTAGCCAAATTGATTCTTATCGTTGAAGCAAAGAAAAAGTACTCTAAGTACGGAAACGTATTGCTACTTCGTTCAAGAACGTCATCAGGGTCTTCACCAATAAGTAAACGCTCAGCCATGAATTTGAACTCTTTGCCCACTTCGTTATCAAGCTGCTTACCTACATACTCGAAGGCATGAATGATGCTTTGCCCTGAAGAAATGGCCCCACTCAAAATGTTCAAAGCGTCTGGAAAGTTAGTTTTAAAACGCTCTACTTGCCTTGCTTTTAGATTGTTATAAAAGACAAAGAACAAGAGAGGCTCAACAACAATCAGACAAACTATAAAGTCCTGACGTAAAAAAAACTCATTGAGAGCATAAGTTGCAGATGTCGTCACAGAGATAAACAAGACCAGCTTCAAGGACATATTAGGTTGAAATACCTTGATTACCTTCTTGTACATTTTCCTGATTCTGGCTTTATAGCTCTCTTCAAACTGTTGTGAATCGATAACAGAGCGAACACCTTTAACCCCTTCAAACTCAGCTTCCATCTCAATTAAGCTACTCAATTTTTTGCTTTGACGAGAGCGATGGATAAGGAAGTAAAGTAGCAAAGCGCTCCATGAAGCAATCAGTATTAAGGTCATGTAAATATCTCCTTCACTGCTTGTTCTAAACCAAAGAATTTTGCGCGTTCATAAATCACAGAACGAGTCGATAAACCGGGTGTTCTGAACTCACCTTCCATTTTTCCATCTTTGAAATTTGAAGTCGCTTCGTAACGAAAAATGTCTTCCATCACCACGCTATCCCCTTCCATCCCGATAATTTCAGAAATGTACATCACCTTGCGGCTACCATCGTGGAGGCGCTTAACTTGAACGATAAGGTCTACTGCACTAACGATGGTTCTACGTATTGCGGATATCGGCAGACTGGCTGTTGCCATCATTACCATGCTCTCAGTACGAGCAATGGCATCACGCGGTGTATTGGCGTGCAATGTCGACATAGATCCATCATGCCCTGTATTCATCGCTTGAAGCATTTCAAAGGCTTCACCACCACGACACTCACCAACAATAATTCTGTCCGGGCGCATACGAAGGGCATTAATCACAAGGTCTCGAGCGGTGATTTCTCCTGTTCCTTCAACGCTAGCTTGTCGAGTTTCAAGCCTAACAATATGAGGTTTTTGTAGCTGTAGTTCAGCAGCATCTTCAATAGTAACAATACGTTCAGTTTCGCCAATGAAGCCAGATAATGCGTTCAATAACGTTGTTTTACCTGAACCAGTACCACCGGAGATCAATATGTTGCACTTGCAATGGCTCGCAATGGACAAAAGCTTAGCCATTTCGACAGACATCGCACCAAACTCAGCAAGATTCTCAAGCCTAATTTTTTGCTCTTTGAATTTACGAATCGAGATAGAGGTACCGTCTATCGCTAACGGGGGGATCACAATATTTACACGGCTCCCATCCATTAGACGAGCATCACAAAGGGGTTTTGATTCATCGATACGACGACCCACATTTGATGCGATTCGCTTAGCGATGGTGTTCAGTTGTTTTTCGTTAACAAATTGAATGGGTGATTGTTCAACCTTGCCATTGATTTCTATGAAGATATCCGAAGGACCGTTGATCATGATATCCGATATATCATCGTTATCGACTAAAGCTTGCAGGGGCCCAAGACCTTTCAACTCATCGAGTAACGCTTTGACTAAGTCGACACGTTTCAATGAGCTGACTTGCAGCTGCTTCTTATCGATCAATATATTAACCGAGTCTTTGAGTTGTTCTTCTAGCTCTTGATTACTAATTTCAACAAGCGTAGCGGCATCTAAAGCATCAAAGATCTCATCTCGAAGCTGGATGTAAATTTCTTTTAATTGATTCATTTTCTAAACAAACTGAAACGTGATTTAGTTTTAATTTTCTTGCCTGTCAACGTGGCAACCATAGTTAGAACGGCAGTGGCAGACTTAGATTTAAGCAACTCATTAATACCTTGCTGTACCACGATTTTTTCTAGCGACGGCTCGTACATGAAATCAATACTATCTTTGGCTTTGATTCTCTCTTTCGCACTCGCGAGTGTCATCATGAAGTCTTTCGCTGGCCGATTAAGGTTGAAGATGATTTGGTGTTCAGATTTCCCGATCTTCTTCTTCAAAGAGTTATAAGAACGCAGTGAAGAAACCGAAGGCTCGCAGACAATAAAGATGCGATGGTACTTATCTGATAACTCCTGATCATGCATCTCTTCATAGCAAGATAAGGGCGCCGAATCTATGATAAAGTTATATTGATCAATGAGTTGATTGGAAAGGTTGTACAATGTAGATGCGTGATCAGTAAGGCAAGCAACATTTTTCTCTAGTACCAAGTAATCAAGCTTATCTTTCACACCATGTACATAGGTCTTAGCTATCGCACTGTCGATATCGATCTGATTCAAATCTATACTGTTGTGCTTGGCTTTCAAGCCTTTTACACCTATATAAATGTCACTATTTAGTGCTCCTGAATCATGATCCACCAAGAGTGTCTTTAGATTTGCTTGCTCTGCTAAGGAGTGTGCTAAAACAGAACTTACGCAAGATACTCCAATGCCACCTTTGGTACCCAAAACTAATATACGTTTGGCTACACGCGTTTTTTTAACGGTGCTTTCACCTTCTTGCGTCGTTTTAATTGCCGCAAGTAATGAATCAAGTTCAGGATCCCAAAGAACATAACTAGCACCTAATGCATGCACTTGGTTACGCAGCTTTATCGAATCAACATCACAGAGAACAAGCAAAGATATATTCACATCCAAACGAACCGAAATCTCGGAAACTTGCTCTATAACGTTGGAGGCACTACGAAGATCCAACACAACGTGGTTAAGCTTAATGTTTGACTGATTCCAAACGCCATCTAAATCAATATCGGTGACTTCAAGTGGTTTAGGGAAACCTTCAATAGCGTACAAATCATTAATAGATTCAGTTAGGGTATTATCATCAGACACAATGAGATCGGTAGCCTCAACCGTCGACTTCACTTTCGACGACGAATTACGAAACAAGATATCCAAGTCCATTACTATTTCGCCTTCTTAATTGGGTTAACCAAGCTGATGTTTCGGTTATGTTCAACACTACAACCAAATTGATAATCTTCCCTTTTCGAGAACACCATCACTCCACATTCGCTGCTTTTAATTCGGACATATCGACCTATGATTAAGATGTTTTTTTCTTGGTCATGATCGGCAAGTTCGATTTTATATCTGTCTTTTGCGATAGATTCCGACTTAAATCGATCTCGTAATTTGGCAACAAACTCACTCGCATCCGGTTTATATTTAACGTAGAACGTCGCCTTAGGTTCTCTCGCATTGAGCTCACGAATAAAGGCCACCGAGCGAGAGATTGAATCTTCACTACTCGCCATATCAAATTCAAAGCGCTCCTCCAGTTGCTCAATCACACTAGAGTTTGGGGTATCAACATGAGAACAAGCAGAAGCAATAAGAGCGATTAAAGTAATAACGATCCATCTCATTAGTTGAATCCTCCTTGGTTTATCGTGTTTTCAAGCTCTGGTTCGTCAAGTTCCGAAAGATCAATTCTAAGGAGTCTTTCGAGATCACTTGTGCGTCTAAAGCTTGGCAATTTGACCTGCTCTTGCTCAACCGGATCAACCAAGTTTACAGTCGCAACAATGATCAATTCAGTCTTGGAACGGTTGGTGGAAGAGTGGCTAAACAACGCACCTAGAATTGGAATATCTCCCAAGATTGGAATCTTGGTTAACGATTCACGCTCTTCCGATGTCAATAGCCCCGCCAAAACAAAACTTTGCCCATCTTTCAAGTGAACCGTTGTTTGAGCTCGTCGAGTTCGTAAAGAAGGCACAGAAATTAAGCCTGTCGTGGTTTTGTTTGATTCATCAATCGAGCTAACCTCAGGGATCAAGGTTAGGCGAATATTCTCTGTGTCAGTTACCTTTGCAACCATGGCCAACTTAACGCCGTATTCTTTATAAGAAATGGTAATCCCGTCTTCATCTCTGATAGCAATTGGTATCTCGCCACCGGCTAGGAAACTAGCCTGCTCACCTGAAATAACAGAAAGGTTGGGCTCGGCCAATACACGCCCGATTTTGTCATCACCACTAGCGGAAATAACTGAAACGATATCTTGAGCCGTAAAATCAAGTAGCTTATTTACAAAAGTACCCGGATCACCACTATCGCTATAAGTAACACCTAATTCTGTCAAAAATGAGCTAGATACTTCCGCGACCGTTAGCTTGACATTGATCTGCTCAGTAGTGAGTACTTTCAAGTTATTAATGACTTGATCGTAGTTGTACTTTGCCGTGTACTCTAGCTCGTCTAAGGCTTCACCGTCCGCATCCTTTAGTTCATAAGCTGCGCGGCGACGATCTTTCTTCAACATTTCACCAACAAGTCGATTGATTTTTTGTTTAATCTCTTCACTACCGACAATGCCATCTAATACAACTTGGTCACCTACATTGGAAACCACAACGTTTTCATCAGGGAATCTAGCAATGAGTGTTTGCTTCAATAGTCTTAAACTTTGGTTGACTACCAATTCTGCGTTATAAATTTCGTTTCCACCGCGATCATAAACAATCACAGAGGTCGTTCCTTGGCCAACGCCATAAACTACAACCTTATTTTCATCGATAATTTTGTAGTCTGCTATTTCTTGATTCGCGACAAACACCGTCGATATCTGTCTCTTCAAATTAATGGTTTTCGCAGCGCCTTGATCCAAGTTCATTAATTCCGATGCGAGCAATGGACATGAAAGAATCCCGCACAATAGCAAGGCTATATTTTTCTTCTTTAAAGTCATGTTATTCCTTACCACGTAATTCTCTGACACCAAACTGAGTTTCTAAAAGGTCACTACTGCGGATAGATAAATAGCGATTTTCTATTTCAGATGGAATAATATTCACATCACCAATTTTTTGAGCCATTTCTAGCTTCAAAACACTCCGCATATTCAATGCAATGACTAAACTATATTTTTTATCCTCTGCATCTTCGGAGTCACTATCTTCACTGCCTTTTATTACCTGCAAAACACGCGCCCCACTGATAATTACTCGGCTAACGAGATCGCCAATATCACCATATCCATTCTCAACCAGGTTTGATTTTGAAGACGTTGTTGAAACAAAACTCACTTTATCGCCAGGAGTAAGAGTTGCCGTTTGTACGACTCCAATACCTGTTACTTCATAAAAATAAGGTAATTCACCATCATTTAGTGACAAGTACATATAATCTCGGTCTCCCGGATTGGAGATCATATCTTGTGTTAAATAAGTACCTTTACTGATGTCCTCTTTAAAAAGAGCACCAGGTTTAACAACTAAATCGTCTTCTAACGTATAGTAGTAACCATCTAAATCAGATATGTGAACAAACTTCTGTTCATAATACTTGGGGATTAAAGGTTGAGAACGTCTAATTTCTTTTTGAGTAACTAAAATGCTGACTTTAGGTTCTTCTTTTTCGTGAACCTCAAGTGGCTCTTCGTCAGTTGAAATATAGTTAATATTAATATATACCAGCGTTGAAAAAATAGATAAAGCAACAAAAAGAAGAATGATTATTCTGTTCATATCAAGCCCAAAATAGGGGCACAAGCCCCTTATAGATTATTATATTTCAATTACTTACTAGCTGCGTCTAAATCAGCTTTTACAGCGCCAAGTGCTGCGTCTATTCCTCCTGATATCGTGTCATTCTGGAACGCAGTTAATATGATTCCTGACATTACAACGGCAATAATTGCATATTCAACTGCAGTCACACCACGAACATCATCTTCGAACTTCATTTTAAGTTCAGCCATTTTTGCTAAAGTTTTGTAGTACATAATAATCCTATAAAAAGTATGTTGACCATTGGTCTAATTGAAATTGCGAGGAAAATTTACCTGATACAAAAACATACATCCAATTAATAGTTATTATGGACACATAACACAAATTTATTGGGCATTGAGATAAGGTATATTTATAAAGCCATAAATAATATAAACTCGACATCTGTTGAAATAAAAACTTATTGAGTATACCCTCGAGCTATGAATATAGATTTATTAGTTAACATTACATTAATATCAACAAATTTTTTAATCCTATCGTTTATATGCTTCTTTGATGGTTGGCATAGAAAAATCCCAAACAACCTAAATAAAATAGCTTTGATATTTAGTAATATTGTCGCGTTAAATAACGGTTACTTGATGTCATCACTACCCATTGCGATTTTATGCTTCGTGGTGTTTTTTATACTTTGGTATCTAAAAGTGATAGGAGCTGGAGATGTGAAGTTACTCTGTGCCTTAATCATTGGCATACAGCCGAATCTAGTTACAATAACATTGATTTGTATAGGTTTTTTAGGAGGGCTTTTGGTTACCGCTATGTACATAGTAGGAAAGGTAAGAGGATTACCTAGCTTTACAAAAGGCATTCCTTACGGAATACCTATTGCTTTGAGCTGTTTCTTTTTTAGCACTATATCCATTTTAGCAAACTGACTACATAATATTGTGCTCTAACATAGGGCTAGAAATATCACTAATTTGAAACAATTGTTGAATCTTATCTTTAATACCTAACGTCTCTAACTCTTGTGAAATTTCATCACTACACCAAACGTACATGTTTACTTTTTGACGTAATGGTATTGTCTTGCATTTATTGTGACGTATCGACCATTCAGGAAATATTAAAATAGTTCCATTCGTTTCCAGTTCATTTTTAAGGAATTGGCATGAACTTGTCTTCACCCAACTCGTCACATGATTTGAGTCAATGTTATAATCGTTGAGTATCTCTTGTACATAAGATTTGGGAAGAGAACTACAAAAAACAACTCTCTGCGGATAACACTCATGCGGATCAAGTGAATTAGAATGTGCGATAACATAGTTAACGGTATTCAGTTGATAGGATTTTCCATTCTCTTGTGAAATTCTATCCATTGTAAAAATCAAATCGTAACGAGAAGAATCCAATAAAGAGGACTTTGTGAAACTATTTATGGACAAGTCTATATTGTTCAACATTCGAAATTCATTGATTACACGCTCAACCATATCGAAGCAAAAAGATTCAGAAATCGCTATATTGAATTGGTCTCTTAATTCAACCTTTTCCAAATCTTCAAACAATCTTTCGTACATAGACATTGTTTGGTCTGCATAATCAAGTAATACTTTTCCGTGTTTGGTGAGTAAAAATCCCTCTTTCCTATCAAAAATACTCGCCCCGATTGTACTTTCGATCTTTTTAATATGCTGAGATACAGCGGGTTGTGTCATAAATAAAGACTCAGCGGCTGCTGTAAAACTTTTGTGTTTAGCAACGTGCGAAAATGTTCTTAAATATTTGACGTCGATAGACCTGTTGACGTTTTTCATGGTGCAAACTACCCCGATGTTGCGTTATTTTATTAATTATTCTTATTAAAAATCAGC
>NZ_JBFRLX010000002.1:0-262 GCF_041470165.1 Vibrio sp. 10N.286.46.A8 | reverse complement strand
CTTTTACTTTCAGTTTTTTAAAAACTGAAGGCAAAATAATCTGGAAAACTGTATTTAAAAGTTATTTCTCTTCAAACTCATTCAAGCGTTTGTACTTTGTTTCTGCTTTTAAAAAGCGGAGACAAATAGTTTTGAGTCCACAAAACCCCTTGGGTGTTGTATGGTTAAGCCTCACGGGCAATTAGTACAGGTTAGCTCAATGCCTCGCAGCACTTACACACCCTGCCTATCAACGTCGTAGTCTACGACAACCCTTTAGGAC
>NZ_JBFRLX010000001.1:0-63350 GCF_041470165.1 Vibrio sp. 10N.286.46.A8 | reverse complement strand
GGATAATAACAGGGATGACTAACCCCTAATACTCTCTAAGTAGGTAATTGTGATTAGGTTATTACTATCCGCGATCGGCGCGGTAGCAAGTCACATCTACTTCAACCTTCACGTCTACAACTAAGTCGCAAACCATGCAGATACGAGCCGGTGGGTTAGCACCGAAGAACTCTTTGAATACCTTATTAAAAGATTGGAAGTAACGAGAATCCGTTAGCACAACCTTTACGTGCATTACGTCTTCTAGGCCGTAGCCCGCTTCAGTCATGATATCGACACAGTTTTGGATCGCTAGGCGAGACTGGTCAACAATGCCACCCTCAACCACTTCACCATCTGTCATCGGTGTCTGGCCAGAAACGTATAGGAAACCACCTGCTTCAGTTGCACGTGCAAATGGTAAATGTTGTCCGCCTGTACCTGTACCGCCTTCAACACCGTAACGTTTAATAGTCATTTTTTAACTCCACTTATTTATAGATAATATTGGGTTTATAGATAACATTGGGTTTATAGATAAAACAGTTTCTATTCCAATATATTTAAATTAATTCGCCGTTTTTATAATCACCTGAATTTAATAAATAATTTAAACTCTAGTTTCGATAAATAAAAACGCCTGAACGATTATTTCTTACTTTTCCTTGCTGGTAAGTTAACTCACCATTTACAAATACACTTTCTATTCCTTCAGCAACTGAAATAGGATTTTCAAATGTTGCTGTGTCTTTAATATTCTTTGGATCAAATAAAACTAAATCGGCAAAGGCACCACAGCGAACTTCGCCTCGGCCCGCTAAGTTGTAACGCTGAGCCGACATTCCGGTCATCTTGTGAATCGCTTCTGGCAACGAGAACAGTTTTTCGTCTCGGCAATAGTGACCTAGCACTTTCGGGAAGGTGCCCCACAATCTTGGGTGTGGATGCGGGTCATTAGGTAAACCGTCTGAACCGACCATGGTCAGTTTGTATTTCAATACGCGCTTTACATCGTTCTCATCCATGCAGTGATAAACCGCGCCCGCTGGTTGAAGCGCTTTTGCTGCGTCCATCAGGGGAAGATTCATTTCATCAGCAATCTGCTCCAGCGTTTTGCCTGCGTGTTCTGGTTTTGCTTCAGACCAAGTGATGAAGATGTCGAAATCGTCGGTCACTTGTTTCAAATCTAATGTCGAAGAGCTCGCAGAGTATGGGTAGCAGTCGCAAGACACATCTTGGTGCTCAGAAACCTTGTCCATCAAATCAAGCACTTCAACGGTTCTGCCCCAGTTGCCCGCACCTGCACATTTAAGGTGAGAGATAACAACAGGCACTTTCGCGTATTGTCCTGTCTCAAACGCCTCTTCCATCGCGCTTAAGATCTCTTCAAATTCGGTACGCATATGCGTGGTATAGATGCCACCGTGACTAGAAAGCACTTTCGCTAACTGCATCACTTCGTTGGCATTCGCTTGTTTCGCGCTGGCGTAAGCCAAACCCGAGCTCAAACCTAATGCGCCTTGCGCCATCGCTAAATCAAGGTTGGTTTGCATCGCTGCGATTTCGTCTTCGCTTGCAGTACGTTGCAGGTCGTCCATCACTTGGTTACGCAATGTCGTATGGCCGACCAATGCTGCTACGTTTACTGCGGGTTGAGCTTGCTCTACCGCTTGTGCATACGCGGCGAAAGTTGGGTATTTAAAGTCAGCTTGTGCGCCTAAAAGATTCATTGGGTCAGGTGGATCGCCAGCCAAAACGGTTGGTGATGCGCTGATACCACAGTTACCAACAATCACGGTTGTAACACCTTGGCTGATCTTAGGTAGGCAGTCTGGGTAACGAATTACATTGGTATCATCATGTGTGTGTACATCGATAAAACCAGGAGCCAATGCTAAGCCTGCTCCCTCAACCAACTGGCCACAATCTTCGTGATCGATTTGACCAATTTCGGCGATTTTTCCATCTCGGATTGCTACATCGGCACAAAACGATTGTTCGCCGGTGCCATCAAACACCTCTACATTTTTAATTATCGTATCGAACAACATTTTTCACTCTCTCAATCCACTGTGTTGATGGAGCTATATTAAAAATTCAGCCGATTATTTTCAGTGACAAAACACACATAATATTTTAATTTGTGTGATAGTTTCTACCACAAATTAAAATATAGATATATTTAAACATTAAATAACAACAACTTAAATCATGTTAGGAATCAGCAATGAAACATAACCCTGCACATAAAGATGTTATAAAGTATCAAAACGATAGTTTTGTCTTGACTGAAAAAGGCCAAAAAGGGAGAGCAATATCACAATCTGAGAACGGTATTTACCGACTGGTTGATGAAGATATTTCGCTCCCGGTAGCAATTATCAAACAATCCGCCTTAACCAATAACCTGAATTGGATGCAATCATTCGCCGATCACCATCAGGTTAAATTGTCGCCACATGGCAAAACATCAATGACACCTGCTTTTTTCCACCAACAGCTAGAAAATGGCGCTTGGGGTATTACAGTAGCAACGCCTGCACAGGCAGAAATTGCCGCTATGGCGGGTGCAAAACGAATCATCATGGCCAACCAATTGGTGGGTAAAACCAACATGGCGATCGTTGAACAGCTGATCAGTGAGTTTGATATCGACTTTTACTGTTGTGTGGATTCTTCGGTAAACGTGCAGCAACTTAACCAATATTTCGCCAATACAAAGCAGACGCTAAAGGTACTGATCGAATTTGGTGTACCGGGCGGTCGCTGTGGTTGTCGTTCACCACAAGAAGTTCTAGAACTGGCTCAAACTATCCAAGACACACCTGCCCTTTCGCTGGCAGGTATTGAGGTATATGAAGGTGTGATTCACGGTGACAATGCAGAACAAGACATTCGTACCTTCTTAAATCACGCGCTCACCTCGGTCGAAAGCCTCGCATCAGATGGCCTAATTGCAGGGCAACCTATCATCACGGGCGCTGGTTCTGCTTGGTATGACGTGGTTGCAGAATGTTTGGCGAACCTAACCGATTACTTGGCAATCATCCGCCCAGGCTGCTATGCCATTCACGACACAGGCATTTACCTAGACGCGCAAAGCAAGGTGCTACAACGTGCCCAAGTAAACCAAGGTTACGCGTGCGAATTGGGTGGCGATTTAGAATCGGCACTTGAGGTGTGGGCTTATGTAATCTCTCGTCCGGAACCAACGAAGTTAGTGGTTGGGCTAGGCAAGCGTGATGTGGCCTTTGATGCGGGTTTACCGATTGCCGAGCGCGGCTATCGCAATGGTGAAGCTATCTCAGTAAAAGGTCTCACCGCGACGGCTGTGATGGATCAGCACACCTTTGTTGAAACCGATGGTTCTTCTGAGATTGAAGTGGGCGACATGATTGCTTTCTCGACCTCACATCCGTGTTTAACCTTCGACAAATGGCGCTACATTGCCATCAGCGATGACGATCATCAGGTAAGACACTGGGTAGAAACCTGTTTCTAGTTCGATTTTTCAATAAGCTAGAATCAGCGAAGCAATAAGATATACTAACGGGGCTAAGCTTTAGCGACCAATGACTAGGTATTAGCAAATAGCCCCATCAACAAAGGATCAGGATTCTTGAGTTTAGAAGTAGATATCATTTCACAGATAACAGAGCGTTTTCCTGCTCTTCGTGATGCAGAAAAGAAAGTCGCCAAGCTGATCATGGATGACATTGATTTTGCTGCTAATGCCAGCATCACAGAACTTGCTGAAGGTGCTCAAGTGAGTGAAGCCACCATTACGCGTTTTGCTAAAGCGATCGGCTGCAGCAACGTGCGTGATATGAAGATTAAGTTGGCTCAAACACTAACCGTTGGCCAGCGCTTTATCCTCGAACCTGTTGACCAAACTGGCTATCAAGGTATCTACGAATCAATCAAGCAGAGCCTAGATATCAACCGAACTCTGTTCAAAGAGCAAGACGTTGAAACTGCAGTGAGCTGGCTGCATAACGCCAGACAGATCATTGCTATCGGCATGGGTGGCGGTTCGACCATTGCTTCTCAAGAGCTGCAACATAGACTGTTTCGTTTGGGCTACCCAGTGGTGTCGTACAACGATGGCTTGATGTCACGTATGGTTGCTGCCACGGCAGATGCCAATGACGTGATGGTGATGATTTCAGCGACAGGCTTTACGCCCGTGATCACTGAAACTGCCGAGCTAGCCAAGCAGTACGGACTTAAGATTATCGCGATTACCCCACAAGACACACCGCTAGCAAAAATTGCGGATATCTTGTTACCAATCAAACATATGGAAACCGACTTCATCTACAAGCCATCAGCATCTCGCTACGCTATGTTGGCGTTAGTGGATGTGCTTTCAATGGGTATGGCAGTCAATCACAAGAACCGTTCGCGCGACAAGCTGCGTCGCTTGAAAGTTGCGCTAGATTCCTACCGAGGCGGTGGCGACCGACAACCTCTCGGTGATTAACGAATCAAGGATAGAATGAGCTTAAATTCACGCGCGCGGCAGTCCTTTACCAGTTCGTATAAGCTCATTTCCAATCCTGTGATTTCGATACCAGCATCCATTAGTCGACGGATTGCTAGATTCTTGTTGAGTGCCGTTCGCGAGCTAACACAGTCGCCAACTACCTGAACCTTGTACCCAAGTTCCAACAACCCCATTGCGGTTTGATAAACACAAATATGAGCCTCAATACCACACACTAACCAAGTCTCTACATCCTTGGCTTGAACCGCCTCAACAAACTTGGGCTCATCACACGCATTGAAAGTGAATTTAGGTATCGGCTTTACATCATTCAACAAGTCATTAAGTTCGTCGACTGTAGCACCTAGCTTCTCTGGATTCTGTTCCAAACGAATAATTGACAGACCCAAAACCTGCGCTCCTTGAGCTAACTTTCCGCAATTAACAATCAGCGTATCGCTCTCATCAACAAGGCGTGCGAGCTTGCCTTGTACGTCCACAACCACCAAACCTGTGTTTGCTCGGTTTAACATCCAACTCTCCTTGTCATGATTAGAATCAGCGTACTGCTTTACTTTCAACAAACACCGCAACAAATACTACAATAGAATAAATACAATGTTTGTTATGTTTTATTTTTCAATTAGTTAGATAAATCCGTTCTCACTTCAACCTTAAAAAACATCGTTTTATTTAGCAAATTTAACCTTTTGTCAATATGTGAATTTTATTTATAAAGAATATAACCAACAAATATGACCTTACCTCTTGATAAATCAAGGGCTACAGATAGTCACTTTATCAATGAAAAAATAGGTTTCATTTGTGAGGGTTTTATAAATCATTCGTCAGCGATACCGTGATTTACATCACAGGATGAGTAAACAAGGTATTATCATGAAAAAATCAGTATTAGCACTCGGCTTAATCGGTTTAGTTTCACTTCCAACTTTTGCAGCAAGCACAGATGGTGGCGCGTATGTAGGTGGTGGACTTAGTGTCTATCAAGACTCCGATACAGATGGTCACGGTAATTTAGATTCAGATGGTATGGGTTATAACCTATACGGTGGTTACCAATTCAACCGTATTGTTGGCGTAGAGCTTGGCTACAACGATTATGCAGATTACAAAAATGGCGCAGAAAAACTCTCGCCAACCTCTATTTCTGCATCAGCGAATATCGGTTATACGTTTGACAACACTATTCGTCCATTCGTGTTGGCTGGTTTAAGCTCTGTTGACCTTCACGCGAACCAAGCGGCAAACTATGGGGACGACAGCGGTACTGGCTTCCACTTTGGCGTAGGTGTTGAATACACGCCGATTGAACACTTAACACTTCGCCTTATTTCACAAGCTGACGCGGTGAGTGTTGATGACTATTCCTATCAAGGTTCTCTCAAAAACGATGACCACACACTAGCATTCAACAGTGTTAGCTTCGGTGGTTCATACAACTTCTAATGTGTTCCTCACGGCCACGTTGTAAGTAAATAACTCAAATTCACTTTGCTACTCTGCCCTATGATAAGGCAGCACAGTAAAGTGAATTTTTGTATCTATACACCCTATCGAGCCATTTCACTTTAGCCGGTTATCACTCACCATCACTTCTCGATCTTTATGCGTTGATATTAGAGCTTTCTTGATAGGGAGACTAAAATAAAGAGATAAGATACGCAGGAAAAAAGACCTATGAATCTACCAAGCTTAAACATGTCGATAAACAAGCTGCCCTTTGTGTTGGCTGTGTATTATCTGCTTGTCATCAACATCCCTCTCTCCCTAGAACTGTTTAGTATTGTTCAGGCATCAAAGTCTGAAAGTGTCGCGTTTCTTGTATCCATCCCGTTCTTCTTCCTTGCTGCTTTTAATTTCATCTTCCAAGTCTTTAATTGGCCGATATTCTCCAAACCGTTTTTCATCTTATTACTGATCACCTCAACCTTAGTCAGCTACAGCATGTTCAATTACGGCATCTATGTAGACTACGGGATGATAGAAAACGTATTCGAGACCAATAGTGGTGAAGCAGCTAGCTATATCAGTGGCCACTCGATCTTATGGTTACTATCCATGGGCGTTATTCCATCGATCATCCTGTTGTTCACCAAACTTGAAAAAGAATCTTGGAAAGATTTCTTTGTCTGGAAATCGATTGGACTGCTCTCTTCCTTGATCGTCATTGCCATTATTGCCGGGCTTTTCTACAAAGATTACGTATCGATTGGTCGTAATCATTCGCACATCAAAAAGATGATCATCCCGACCGAGTATGTGTCATCAACGGTTAAATATATCAATAACACCTACATAAAACAGCCCATCCCTTATCAAGAGTTAGGGTTAGATGCGAAGCAAACAGTACAAGCCAAAGCGGCAACCAAACCAACATTATTAGTGTTTGTTCTTGGTGAAACCGCACGCGTATACAACTACCAATATCATGGCTATGAGAGAGAAACCAACGCTCATACCAAGCCTTACAACCCGATATTTTTCTCTGATGTTCAGTCGTGCGGAACAGCCACCGCGGTTTCTGTGCCATGTATGTTCTCGAACATGAATCGCAGCAACTACGATCGCGACAAAGCCTACAACCAAGATAACGTGGTCGACATTATGAACCGCGCGGGCATTCACTCTATCTGGCGAGAGCATGATGGGGGAGACAAAGCGGTCGCACACCGAATCAAAGAGATGACGATCGTCGCAAAGGACAGCGACCCATTGTGTAATAACGACGTATGCTACGACACAGCCATGCTAGAGAACTTCGAACAAGATACTCAAGAACTCAAGAAAGATAGCATCATTTTCTATCATATTTCGGGGTCTCACGGGCCTACTTACTTTGAACGTTACCCTGACGAACATAAGAAGTTTACGCCAGACTGCGCTCGTGCAGACATTGAAAACTGCACCAAAGAGGAAGTAGTTAACACCTACGACAACACCATCTTGTATACGGATTTCTTTCTCTCACAGGCGATTCAGAAACTGGAGAAACTGACCAGCAAGTACAATGTCGCGCTGATGTATATCTCGGATCACGGAGAGTCTTTAGGGGAGAATGGTGTGTATCTTCATGGCATGCCCTACTCGCTGGCACCAAAAGAGCAGACTCACGTACCGATGATCCTATGGATGTCTGATGGTTTTTCTGCGCAGAAAGGGATAAGCGAGACCTGCTTAAGAAAGGCGGGAAAAGAGCAGAGCTTTTCCCAAGATAATCTGTTCGACTCGCTGCTCGGCCTAATGGACGTGCAAACCAAAGAATACCGAGCGAGCCAAGACATCTTCGCACCGTGTCGGTAGTTCTTTTCAAATACTGATTTTAAGGGGCTCATTGTATGAGCCCCTTTTTGCTTTCTATCTAATCTAAAACTGTCGTTTTTGTTCAATACCTATCTCAGTTACTCGCCTACACTTGCTGTCATTGAAACGTGGCTCAGTTAATCAATGTATCTCATCGTCAATCAACGCACCTGAGAACCTGACAGCAGTTACGCACTCTACCAAATTGAAACAACAGGAATGAACGCGATGTTAGGCATCAAAAAAATCTCATCACTTAGCGACTTAAGCGAACTTAAAACGGCTTACTTTACTGAGTCAACAGCTCCACTTGATGGCATGTGGCATTTCGGTTTTGTACCAATGTCTGACCATTTTGCTTTTTACGAAAACAGCAAGCTTGTCGGTTACTGCGTGTTGAATGGTGAAGGCTACTTGCTTCAATTTTTCCTAGCAGCAACAGCCAACGCGAATATAACCGACTTGTTCACCTTGATCATCGAAAACAACAGATCTGTGATTGGTGAGGTGAAAGGCGCATTCGTGAGCACAGCAGAGCCGCAGTATCTGTCACTATGCTTGGACAATACCGAGTCCTTCAAAGTCAACGCACTGATGTTCCGCCAGCGTCCAACAGCCGTCGCAAACAACATTGAAAATATCGAGATGACTCTCGCGACGGAAGAGCAACTCGAGCAGCTAGTCGAATTTGCTTCCTCAGCGATTGGCGCGCCTAAAGAGTGGCTCACCGGTTACTACGGTAATTTGATTGCCCGCCAAGAGCTATGGGGCTACTGGGAAAGCGACAGTATTCTTGCTACGGGAGAGTGTCGTAAATTCGATGAACACCAAACGCAGTTTGCTGACTTAGGTATGATTGTCGCGCCACAAGAACGTGGAAAAGGCTTAGCAACACGCGTACTGAACTTTCTAACACAACACGCCACCAGCCAAGGTTTGGAAGCGATGTGTTCTACAGAAAGCAGCAACATCGGTGCGCAGAAAGCGATAATCCGTGCTGGGTTATCATCGAAAAACCGAATCCTACAGTTCGATTTTAGTTAGGATTCTACTTTAACGACTTGCTCGCTGCCCGAGCGAAGCCAGCATAAATAAAGCCTATAACTGTGACTCTATACATCCAACGGTTATGGGCTTTATTGTTTGTGGTTACCCATTACGCGTTCAACAAAGAGAAAACTATCTTCCCCAACGATAGACACATATAGTTATATGTAACGTTAACGCCAAATAGAATACCGAATGATCAATTGGTTACAGTCTCCGAAATCTCCTGAAGTTGCTCAGTTCATTGATTGCTACTGGCTGATTGAAAAAACGCCCGACGCTCAAACTCATCAATTTCCGATACTCAATCCCGATCCATCGGCACACTTGATTTTATCGCCAAATGAACAAGCGTATCACTACACGATCGAGCAACAAGTCGATCAAGGCGTTGGCTGTCATCTACTACTACCACACCATAAAGCGATTGAACTGGATCACTCGAAGCCGTTTATTCATTTGGGTATCAAGTTCCATGTAGGCGCCTTGTACTCGTTAAATATTCCAGACTGTCCACACCCCAGCCTAGACCATGTTAACCCTATCGAGCTCGCCAATTTGTTAGGTAATTCCAATACCGAAGCAATGTCGCTGATCAAGCTCGCTCAAACCGACTTTGAAGCTTGTTGTGAGCGGTTGGATTCTTTGCTGCTACCTTGGCTATCGGCAGGTAAAACAGACAGACACAGCGAACTCACGCGTAAGGTGTTACAAGTACTTAGTACAACACCGATTGCAGAGCTCGGCGACAAACTGTTTTGCTCGCAACGGACTTTAGAAAGAAGCTTCAACAAGGTGACAGGACTAACGTTGAAACAGTGCCAATCGATGAACAAACTCGAGGCGATGCTCGAATACCTTTATAAACGAAATTTTGATGACATTGATTGGATAGACGTTGCCTACCAGTTTGGATTTAGCGACCAACCACACCTAATTCGCTACCTGAAGAAAACCATAGGGCTAACACCGAATACCTATGCCAAACAAGGCGGTTTAACCATAGATGTTTATGGTGGAGTGAGATCGGACTAACCCACCCCTTATCCATCAAGGACTCTCTGTCTTTTGTGTCCCATTAGTAGCAAGTTTTATTGAGTTTAGATTTGCGACTAAATATACTGGAAACATCATCAGACGGAGGACAAAAATGAATAATAAAAACAAACATATAGTTTTAATTCATGGTCTATATATGCCTGCGTTGATCATGCAATATCTGGATAGAAACTTCAAAAAACGCGGCTTTACAACGCACAAGTTTGCCTACAACTCGCTGCGTTTCCCTTCTGCAGCCAAACGTCTCAATCGTTTCGTGAATGCTCGTTTTAATGAGTATGATGAGGTCTATTTTTTCGGTCACTCACTGGGTGGCTTGCTGATTCGTCATTACTTTAAATTCTACCAACCACACTTCGCCGACACCTGCATTATTACAGCAGGCACTCCGCACAATGGGGCAACCATCGCCAAAACACTGTCTAATCATGGGCTTGGATTTATATTTGGTTCGAGCAAAATGATTTTAAGCGATGGCTTGGGTGACTACGATATTGATGTGCCGATAGGCGTAATTACGGGTACCTACGACGCCGGAGTAGGACGCATTGTATTGGGAAGAAATCCTGGGGATGGCACAGTAACACTCGAAGACGCCAACCTGAGAGGAGCCACTGATACTTACGCCCTCAAACTCAACCACACAGCGCTTGTCTACTCCAAGGAAGTCGTAACACTGTCGGCTCAGTTCATTGAACACAGAGCTTTTAAGGACGCTTCATAGCTTTTTTCAGTAGCTTTGCGCGTTGACTCCTGTATCGAGCTCTTGTTCTCTTATTTGTGATAGATAAAAACAAAAATACCACTCTGCGATAAGAGTGGTATTCGAAGATCCATTACTGGAAATGAGCGCTTGCTATACTTTCTATACTTGCTACAGACGATTCACTCGGGTTGGTAAGAACACCTCGCCCAACATGCATCGCACCGAACCACCGCCGATGTCTTCGATCGTTTTCACGTTAAATGGTAGTAGCTTACCGTGCGTCGAAAGCTGAGCCAACTGAGCTGGAGAAAACGCATCGTAAGCCGATTGAGACATCGCGATCACCTTGTCGCCATTCACAGTTTCAAGCTGAAGGATGTTGCCACAAAAACGATTCATCTGATCGATTGAGATAGAGACAACTTGCTTGTCTTTGGCAAGAGACTTCACAACAAAGCGGCGCTCAAACTCTGGGATCACTTCATCACAGATCACGCAGAAGTTATCACCAATCGCCATCATCACATTGGTATGGTAAATCGGTTGACCAGACGGTAATGCCGTTTGGAACGAGACCACGCGAGAGTAGCCAATGCGCTTCGCGTAATCTTCCAATACTTCGCGATCACAACGTTGTGAAAGCGCAGCATAAATGGTCTTGTTGATATGGTCGATCACCATCACGCCTGTGCTCTCTAGATAAGAACCTTGAGCAACGTACGACTCCATAGACTCACTGTGATTAACAATGCGACCAGACGCTTCCAACGCTTCAATAAGTGCATTCGGCTTAACTTCATTTTGACGGTTTTCACACGCCATAGGGAAAGTGAATAGGCTTCCATCACTACAAGTACTGAACCAGTTGTTTGGGAACACTGCGTCAGGGGTTTCAACACCCAGTTCCGGATAATCAAACTCTACAACTTGCACACCTTCTTTACGTAGCGAAACCACCATAGCCTTAAACTCGGCCATCGTTTCTAGCTTTACCTCAGCTTCAGTCAGATCGACTCTGTGCTGAAACTCGTTATCACGGGCTGTTTCTTCGTTAAATTTAAATTCTTTTGGCGGCACCATAACAACGCAATTTGCGTTTTGAACATTAGTAATATGCAGTGATTTTTTGTGTAGGTTTAACATTTTAACCGTCCCTATCTTTTATTTACCTCAGAATTGTAAACAACTTGTTACGACAAAATTCACTGAAAATCACAATGATTTGAATATTTATCCCAAGTAATTACTGCAGATTTTAGATTAATCGGTAATTTTTACTGCAAGATAACAGCACATCAGAAAGAACCAACTGTATGCATATTCGTTAAAGAATTTTCTGGATAAATATTCTCATTTCATTTTTCAGCTCCACACGAGTTTTGATTACAATTTAATCCATTTAACGTTAGGATTATCACCGTTGCATAACCATCAATTACGTTTGAAATAAGCTTAACTTTTCCTGCCTAATTCAATCTAAAATTAGCTTCATGAAAGACACTCTTTGGAAGTGTTCTGTGTCGCTTAAACCAAGTACTTACATAAGAACTAAACAAAACTCTATCGAATGGCTTAATACTTATAAGAACGCGTTGGCACTTATATAATTTCAAACTAAAACTGAAAAATTCAAATCAAGACTATAAAAACAAAGCTGCACATCACGATGCTCTAGCATCAAAGATGCAGTAGCTTATAAAGGGAAAACTATGTACAAGAAATTTGAAGGCTTTACTGAAGCCTTTCCAAAGGGAGAGCCGATACAACCTCCTACTGGAATACTGGCATTCTGCCGCCATTACACACGAGGTTTTGAAAAGCCGTTGATCTTGCTCGGATTGATGAGCATGACCATCGCGATCATCGAAGTTGCGCTGTTCGGTTACATGGGTCAACTGGTTGACTGGCTATCAACCAGCAACCCGGACACTTTCTTGGCAGACAACGAGTCGACACTGATGGGGCTCGGCGTTCTGCTGTTGGTCGTGATGCCAATCTTGATCAGTGTTTACTCACTACTGCTTCACCAAACTTTGCTGGGCAACTACCCAATGTCGATTCGTTGGTTAGCGCACCGCTACCTTTTGAAGCAAAGCCTGTCCTTTTATCAAGATGACTTCGCCGGACGTGTCGCGACCAAAGTGATGCAAACCTCGCTCGCGGTACGTGAAACCGTGACCAAAATGGTTGATGTGTTTGTTTACGTGACGGTTTACTTTACAGCGATGCTGTTCATGCTCGCGGAATCGGATTGGCGCTTAATGGCTCCAATGTTGATTTGGTTGTTCATTTACGTTGGCATTCAACTGCACTTCGTACCAAAGCTGAAAGACGTGTCTTCAGAACAGGCGGATGCACGCTCACTGATGACAGGACGCATTGTTGATAGCTACACCAATATCGCTACGGTCAAACTTTTCTCTCATAGTAAAAGAGAAACCGAGTACGCTGAAGAAGGGATGGAAGGCTTCCTAGACACAGTCCATCGCCAAATGCGCTTGGTTACTGGCTTCAACATCTGCGTTGAATTTGCTAACTATCTATTGGTATTCAGCATTGCCGGTATCTCTATTTACCTATGGTTAGATAACGCAATCACGGTCGGTGCGATTGCCATTGCAGTCAGCTTGGCTCTGCGTATTAACGGCATGTCGAAATGGATCATGTGGGAAATAGGTGGTCTGTTTGAAAACCTAGGTACCGTGATTGATGGTATTAAAACACTGTCTAAGCCCATTGCTATCGAAGACAAAAAATATGCGAAACCTTTGGACGTTCCACAAGGCGGTATCAACTTCGACAACGTGAGCTTTAACTACGGTGAGAATAAGGGTGTGATTAACAACCTAAACCTCAACATCAAACCGGGTGAAAAAGTCGGCTTGGTTGGCCGTTCAGGTGCAGGTAAATCGACCCTAGTTAACTTACTGCTGCGTTTCCACGATGTAGAAAGTGGTCGTATCCTGATTGATGACCAAGAGATCTCGAGCGTTACTCAAGATTCTCTGCGTAGCAACATAGGTATGGTGACTCAAGATACCTCACTGCTGCACCGTTCGATCAAAGACAACATTCTTTACGGTCGACCAGAAGCATCAGATGAAGAAGTGTATGCCGCAACCCAACAGGCACACGCTCATGAGTTTATCGAAACCCTAACTGACCCGTTTGGTAATGTTGGCTACGATGCTCAAGTAGGTGAACGTGGCGTCAAGCTTTCTGGTGGTCAGCGTCAACGTGTCGCTATCTCACGTGTACTTCTGAAGAATGCTCCGCTGTTGGTTCTAGATGAAGCAACATCAGCTCTCGATTCAGAGGTTGAAGCTGCGATACAAGAGAGCTTGATTGAACTAATGGAAGGCAAAACGGTTATAGCGATTGCACACCGTCTATCGACGATTGCAGCAATGGACCGTTTGATCGTACTCGACCAAGGTAATATCGTCGAAGAAGGCACGCACCAAGAGCTGATTACACAAAATGGCATCTATGCTCAATTGTGGAATCACCAGACTGGCGGCTTCATCGCTGACGACCTACAGCAAGCAACAAGTGCTTAATTAATGTGCTACTTTAAAAGTGCGGCGTAATTCACACCAAAATGTTAATTGGCGGTAAATTACACATGGCAGAATGTTATGTCGTAATCATATAATGACATTAACAGCAATGACGCTTCGCTTGCGCGTTCTGGAATAAGGCTAGACTTCGGGGGGAGGCTAGCCTTTTTTATGTCTGTTATTCTCTGCCTCTTTCTCATCTGTTTTCATTGGTTCTATAAACTTCATCGATCCTTTTGTTTTTTTCTTGGCGTTTTTTTCTTAAAATGCGCGCAGTATTCTTTTTAGAGATCAACCATGAACAAAAGTGTCTTAACTAACGTTATTGCGTTAGCACTGCTTGCTGGCGGCTATGCGACAGCAAACCAATACTTGCTTTATGCAGGCCTATTCGCATTTTCTGGTGCTATCACCAACTGGCTTGCGATTCACATGTTGTTCGAGAAAGTACCCGGCCTATATGGTTCTGGCGTTATTCCTGCGCGCTTTGAAGAGTTCAAGGCAGCCATCAAACAACTGATGATGGAACAGTTCTTTACCGAAAGTAACATCGACCGTTTTCTTAGTAGTGAGATGACAGGAAAGTCACTCAACCTAGAGCCTGTGATCAAGAAGATCGACTTTAACCCTGCATTCGAATCGCTGGTGCATGTTATCGAAAACTCACAGTTTGGTGGCATGTTGGCAATGGTTGGCGGCACAGAAGCACTACAGCCGATGAAAGCGCCATTTGTAGAGAAGATGCAAGAGTCTGTGATTGAAATCAGCAAGAGCGATTCGGTAAAAAATGCCATCAAGGATGAACTTGAATCGCCTGCAATGATGGATGAAATTAAAGAGAACATTGAGGCGATCATCGATCAGCGCTTGAATGAACTGACACCAAAACTGGTTAAAGAGATGGTTCAGACCATGATCAAAAAACACCTTGGTTGGTTGGTCGTTTGGGGTGGGGTATTCGGTGGTGTGATTGGCTTAATCTCTGCGGCAATTACGCTGTAAGGCGGAGAAGTTTATCCGATTGCTCTTTATCTGACGTTCAACAAAAAATGGAAGCTTATTGGCTTCCATTTTTTATATGTAAATAACCTTGGTAAGGCGAACGCAGGTCATTATTTTATGGTGGCCAACAGCTCAGGGTTAACACCAAAGCCCTTCTTGTGTTCTTCAATCACCACTTCGCTGCGTGTCTGAATCACACCTGGCAGGGTACCCAACTTAGTTGCCATAAATGCTTGGTACGCCTTCATGTCTTTTACTCGAACCTTGATCATGGTGTCGAAGTCCCCCGACAGCGAATAGCACTCTTCGACTTCAGGCATCGTTTCAACCGCTTGGGCAAATTTATCAAAAATTGAAAAGCTGGTTTGATCGAGGCGAATATGGATAAACACTTGGACATCGAGCCCCAACTTTTCTGAACAAAGCTCAGCATGATAGCCGGTGATGTAGCCGACTTTTTCCAATCGCTTCAACCTATCAGAGCAAGGTGAAGTTGTTAGGTTGACCTGTTTCGCTAGTTCAACAACGGGCAAACGGCCTTTCATATGCAGAATTCTTAGTATCTCTTTATCGATACGATCGAGTTGATGCTGAGACATAATATTCCTTAAACATTCTAGATTACGCTCAGTATATTCCATACTAAGAGCAATCGAAGAAAACCTTGCTCACACATTTAGAAAACTAAATAGACCATTCCTATTCACGTTAAATATAAAACCGAACAGAGCGATAACAACCCTTATAAATCAAACTCCAGTTATTAACAAATTATTATAGAAATGACCCGATTAACAAATAAGTTGAGCCAGAAACGAAAGAAAGGATATAGGCCAAAGTGAATAATAGAATTCTCAAAGAGAAAGGATGACTCTATTATGAAAACGCAAGAACTCGCATATAAACCTTACGGAATCGGTTCATGGACACACGTAACGGTATCAAAAGATGTTGCCCAAGCACTCGCAAGTGAATACTCAAACTATGGCTGGGAAGTTAAGATTGATGGCAATGTCGTCGAGGCAGAACCTTCACTAAAAGCGGCATAGAAAACGAAAAAACCTCCATCAGGGAGGTTTTTAAATCTAAGTTAGTAAGCACTTACTACAATCTAAGCCAGACCAACTTGGGGAACTGCAGTTCCTGTTTCACAACGACAATTGCACGTTCGACAGAAGTGCTGAGTTTCCATGTCGTAGTACAGGTTTCCACTAAATAGCTTTGACGTCCATTGCATCATACGGCCAGAGGTTGTCTCAGGCTCAGATTCACAACGTTTCATTATAGACTTATGTAGTGTTGTTTTTTTACATCCTTTGCAATAGAGATCAGGCATACCTTTGTCCTATAGGTCTTTAGTGGTTACTGATAATTGACACATGATGTCCAATTCAGTGTAATAATTCACCGAGCTAATAACAAAAGTGAGCGCCAAGTTCAAAAAATAGCCATTTTATCGGTTATTTTTTGACATCAAGCGCTATGAAAAGCCTTTCTCTTCTATTTATTTTCCTTCTATCATTTGGTTTCGATTTACATTGTAAACCTCATAACAGCCGTGCTTCTCCTGTATCCTACTGGTTTTTTATAAGACAAAGGTAGTGCCCACATAAAAAAATAGAGCCACCGAAGTGACTCTATTACTTTTATTTTTCAATTACTTTTTACAATTGCTTTTTAGCTAATGTTCTTTGCTAATTCACATATGTTTTACAATGTAAATTAGTCTAGCTCAACTAGGTTCTTCTTGAACTCAGCGTGTTGCTTTTTCACTTCGTCTTCTGGCTCACCAGTCATTAGACTCACAATAACGATAGAAAGCGTCGATAGGATGATTCCCGGTACGATTTCGTAAACATCGAACCAACCGCCCGTGAACTGCTTCCAAAGTACAATCGTAACACCACCAACCACGATACCCGCTAGAGCGCCGTTACGGTTCATACGAGACCAGTATAGGCTTAATACGATTGCAGGACCGAATGCAGCACCAAAACCAGCCCATGCGTAAGATACAAGGCCAAGTACTGAGCTGTCTGGTGTCATCGCCAGAACAAGAGCAACAAGAGAAATTAGAATAACCGCGAAACGGCCGACACGAACAATCTCTTCTGACGTTGCGTCTTTCTTCAAAACTTGCTTATACAGGTCTTCTGCCATTGCAGATGAAGAAACAAGAAGTTGTGAATCCGCAGTACTCATGATTGCCGCTAGAATGGCAGCAAGTAGGATGCCGGCGATTACTGGGTGGAACATCGCGTTCACAAGAAGCATGAAGATCTTCTCGCCATCGTCTAGCTTAGGTGCGCCAGAGTTCGTCACATAGATTAGACCAACAAGACCCACAAGCATTGCACCAATCATAGACAGTGCAGTCCAGATAACGGCAATGCGGCGCGCTGTTGTCAGGTCTTTATTACTACGTGTTGCTTTGAAACGCGCAAGGATGTGTGGTTGACCGAAGTAACCCAAACCCCATGCCGCTAGTGAGATGATCGCAATAGCAGACAGTGGCTCACCCTTCGCATCATTCCATAGCGTTAGAAGCTCGGGGTTGATGTTGTGTAGGTCGCTAGAAAGCTGACCTAGGCCACCGTTCATTGCCGCAATTGGTACAATCAATAGCGCTGCAGACATTAGTAAGCCTTGAACTAAGTCAGTCCAAGATACCGCAAGGAAACCACCAAACAGAGTGTACGAAACTACACAGACTGTACCGATAATTACCGCTGTTGTGTAATCAAGGCCGAATACCGTTTCAAACAATTTACCACCTGCTACCAAGCCTGAACTTGTGTAGAAAAGGAAGAATAAAAGGATAAAGAAAGCAGAAATTGTTTGGATCAGCTTAGAATTATCGTTGAAGCGACGAGATAGGAACTCAGGCAGCGTCAGTGATTCAGTCGTAATGCTGTAAGTACGTAGACGTTTTGCACTGATTAACCAGTTTGCCCAAGTACCAACAAGTAGGCCACCAGCAAGCCAAAATGCTTCAAAGCCAGCAGCGTAAGCGTAACCAGGCAGGCCAAGTAGCAACCAACCACTCATGTCTGATGCACCAGCAGAAAGTGCAGCAGGCCATGGACCTAACGAGCGACCACCTAGGAAGTAGTCAGTTGAGTTAGATGTACGTTTGTAAGCAATAACACCGATCGCTAGCATCATAATTAGATACGCAATGAACGTCGTCGTTATTGCAAAACTGTTTTCTATCATTTGATAGTCCTCATTTTGTAGAAAGCCTTCCATGCCTAATTCAATGCAAGGTACTCACCGTAAAGGCAAGCAAGTGCATTGAGTTAGGTATTGAGGCTCCAAAGCACTCAGGGAGTAAACCAAAAATGGGAAAACCCAAAAATGGAGAAAACCAAAAGTCTTTAGAGCCAATTTTACTGAAGGTTAGTGAGCTTCGCTTCCAAGTTCGAGCAAGGTCGCGTTACCGCCCACGGCTGTTATATTTATAGTTCGCGTACGCTCGGTAATGAAGCGCAGCGATAGGTGTGGATCATTAGCAACATTCATTGCGGTCAGATCCGTTTCAGCCACTAAACCGACGATTGCACCGTCACGCTTAGCAAGCTGTAAATTGATAACTTGTGCCGTTTGTGAATTACCTACGTAACCCGCGCTTCGCACATCGCAAGACAATAGCTGTTGAGCAGCGTCATACGAGGCAACCTGCACCAAGTTGGTTGGTAGATTCGCTTGTTTCGCGGCATCTGCAATTAAGGTATTGAACTGCACGTCATCACTGCACAATTGAACGCTGTTACCTGCCAATAGTGCTGCAGTAATCATCGCTGTTGCAGTTTGCAGTGCGGGCACCTTCTCTTCGCAATCATCAACAATCACCAAAGCCACACCGCGGCCTGCGGCATACAACTCATTGGTTTCGCCCGTAGGACCTGCCATTAAGTGATGTTCAGAAAGCAGCGCAGACGCTTGCTCTAGATGATAAGTTGCCACTGCAGCCAAAGGCGCAGATTGACTTTCGATCTCTGATTTCAGCGCAAGTACCTGAGCACTCTTGTAATCAAAGTCGGTAAGATTCCATTGTTCCCACGCTAGCAAAGCATCAGAAAAACGTGTCACTTGATGAACCATGATAATGCTCCTTATGCCTTGTCTTGTGATTGAGAGAAATGAATATCAGTAAAGCGATATAGGTAGTGAGGACCACCCGCTTTAGGGCCAGTACCTGACAAGCCTTGACCACCAAATGGTTGAACACCAACAACGGCGCCCACTTGGTCACGGTTGATGTAGCAGTTACCCACACGAACGTGTTTTTCGATCCAACGGTAAGTTGTCTCGTTACGACTGTGGATACCCATGGTTAAGCCAAAGCCCGTTTGGTTGATTTGGTCTACCACTTGCGCTAGCTCACTCGCTTTGAAGCGAACAATGTGTAGCACTGGGCCAAACTGTTCTTCTTTCAAGCAGTTGATGTCATCAATTTCAAAAGCACTTGGTGGAACAAAATCACCATGTTCACAATCACTACCTAGAGAAAGTTGAGCCACCTTCTTCTGGGTATTGGTCATGTTTTCTAAGTGCGCCATTAGCTTCTGTTTTGCGTTTTGGTCGATAACAGGGCCAACATCGGTTTTATGAAGGTGTGGAATGCCAACACTCAGCTCGTCCATTGCACCGTGAATCAATCCAACCACGCGGTCTGCAATGTCTTCTTGGATGTAAAGCACACGTAGTGCAGAACAACGCTGACCTGCTGAAGCGAATGCTGAACGAATCACATCACGAACTACCTGTTCAGGCAGTGCAGTACTGTCGACGATCATCGCGTTCTGGCCGCCTGTTTCCGCAATAAACGGAACTGGCTTAGCGTTACGAGTGGCTAATGACACATTGATACGCTGTGCCGTTGGCGTAGAACCAGTAAAGGCAACGCCCGCAATCGCATCATGGCTTGTTAGTGCACTGCCGATCTCAGCACCGCGACCCGGTAGTAACTGAATCGTGCCAGCAGGGAAGCCCGCTTCATTCATCAGTTCAACCGCACGAGCAGCAATCAAGCTTGTTTGCTCGGCAGGCTTAGCCACAACCGTATTACCCGCCACTAGTGCTGCAGTAATTTGGCCAAGGAAGATGGCTAGAGGGAAGTTCCAAGGGCTGATACAGACGAACACACCACGACCTTGTCGAGAAGCGATTCGTGTTTGGCCATCAAAACCTTTTAGTTCGAAACCTTGTAGATTGTCAGCTTGTTTTGCGTAGTAACGACAGAAATCGACTGCTTCACGTACTTCATCAACACTATCGTGAATTGTCTTACCCGCTTCTTGATGACAAATCGCCACCAGCTCAGCGAGGTTGTCTTCCATCAGGTCAGCCAACTTATCAAGTGCAGCCGCTTTGGTTTCAACCGAAGTTGCGTTCCAATCAGCGAATGCTGCGTCTGCGCCAGTGATCGCTGCGGAAACATGATCAAGGTTAGCAAAAGCCACCTGACCCACATGAATACGACGATCATAAGGTGCTGTCACTTGCTCAACGTTCTGATCAGCCTTGATCATGCTTTCGGCAAGAGATTCACCGTTGATCACAGGGCCCGCTGTCCATTGGTTGTTTAAGAAGCTTTTTACTTTCTCTTCAAATTGATGCGCTTCGCTTTCAATATCAATGTTCACACCGTAAGAGTTCTTACGCTCAGGGAATACCGCTGGAGGCAGAGGAATCTTAGTGTTGTGCAGCGTATCGAACGCCAGAAGCATATCGACAGGATGTTGAGTCAGCTCAGCGACAGGGCAACGCGCATCAACTAAACGGTGTACAAACGAGCTGTTTGCGCCGTTTTCTAACAAGCGACGTACTAGGTATGGCAGTAGATCTTTATGGCTGCCAACCGGTGCGTAGATACGTACCGACTGTTGGTAAGCTTCCATTGCATGGTTGTACAGAGAATCACCCATGCCGTGTAAGCGCTGGAATTCAAAGTCTTTATGGTCGGTCATGACAGCAATAGCAGAAACTGTATGAGCGTTGTGGCTCGCAAACTGCGGGAAGATATTGCCGCGAACACTTGGGCTCAATAGGTAACGCGCACAAGCAAGGTAAGCTACGTCTGTCGCTTCTTTACGTGTGTAAACTGGGTAATCAGTGAAACCAGCCTGCTGTGACCATTTAATTTCGCTGTCCCAGTAAGCACCTTTAACTAAGCGAAGTGGGATCAAATCACCCTGCTCTTTCGCTAGGCGGTTTAGCCATACTAGAACCGGTAGTGCACGCTTTGAGTAGGCTTGAATAACCAGACCAAATTTACCCCAACCTTTTACAAGATCAGTACGGTACAGTTTTTCGAATAATTTAAGAGAAAGCTCTAGGCGATCCGCTTCTTCCGCATCGATCGTAATCGCAACATCGAGCTCTACTGCACGGCGCAATAGCTGCTCTAGCGTGTCGCAAAGTTCAGTCAGTACGCGGTCTTCGTTCGCCACTTCATAACGTGGGTGAAGCGCAGAAAGCTTGATAGATACCGATGGCGCAGGGCTCGATTTTGAAGAGACCTTCGATTCTGGAGAAACATAGTTGTCTCGACCTACGGCTTCAATCGCCATTAGGTAATCTTTGAAGTATTTGTTTGCGTCAGCTGTAGTCAGTGCCGCTTCACCTAGCATGTCGTATGAGTAGGTAAAACCTTTGTCACGCATAGACTTACCGTTCTTTTGCGCTTCAGCAATGCTGCGACCAAGAACAAATTGGTGACCCATCACCTTCATCGCTTGGTGCATCGCTTTGCGAATCACCGGCTCAGAAAGCTTGTTCACTAAACGGTTAACCGCTTGACCTGCACTCTGCTCTTTAGATGAAAGTCCAACCACCTTACCTGTTAGCATTAATCCCCAAGTGGATGCGTTAACAAATACTGAGTCTGAATTCTTTAGGTGAGATTTCCAATCCGCAACGCTTAGTTTGTCACGAATCAGAGCATCAGCGGTTGCTGAATCAGGAATACGCATCAAGGCTTCCGCCAGACACATTAGCAAGATGCCCTCTTGAGTATCTAAGCTGTATTCAAGCAACAATGCATCGATCATCTGGATAGAAGTCTTATCCGCACGGATAGCTTCGATCAATGATGTCGTTTTGTCTGTGATCTGCTGCTTTTCTGACTCAGAAGGGGTAGCTAGCGGCAGAAGTTGCTCTAGCCATTGGGTTTCATCCACCATATATAATGGTGAGATAAGCGACCATAGATCAGCAAGCGACTGCTCGTTGAATTCTGGCTTTAACACATCAGTAGCTGTAAACATGCGTTTTCCTTAATCTCACACCCGGAATTAGCCCGGGATCTCTACAATGGCTGCAGTGTATTTAGAGTATATAAGGATTACTTGTCAAAAACTCCGAGTTTTTTGCTAAAAACTCGCTTTATTAACAAAACAAACACAAGGTCACATATGAAACTTTAAAATAATATGCCGTTTTGTTTCACTATTTAACAGAAATTTTCTTTTTGTATTGAGATGGTGACATGCCTTGAAGGCGTGAAAAGGTGTGAGTAAAGGAAGATTGACCGGAGAAACCAGCCAGTTCAGCGACCTGACCAAGGCTGAGGTTACCTTGTTCGATTAAACGACGAGATCGGTCGATACGCTTACCTAACACGTACTGATGCGGAGTAATACCCATTTGATCTTTGAATAGCATGTGGAACTGGCTTTCACCCAAGAACACACTACCCGCAAGCTGCGCGACGGAGATCTTATTTGCTAAATGCTGTTCTATGTAGCGATCCAACGCTTCAAGATCAAAGCGTGAATCTTTGATTGAGGTTTCGAATGCCGAGATGTGTCTTTGCATCAGCGCGATCACTGTGTCATTACAGGCTCGGCTTAGTAGCAGATCATTAGGACTCGCCTGCATTTCTTGCACCAACATATGGATAAGCTTTTGAATTTGCGCGTCTAATTGGAAGTAGACGTTCGATGATTCTAACTGATTGATCTTCTCTAGCATCAGAGGGTCATCATCCGTTGGCACTGGCATATTGAGTACTAGGATGTCCGACTGGCCAACCACACCACCGAAAGCATGATCAGAGCTCGCCGTTACCACACAACCTTGACCTGGGCCGACAAGATTACCTTTACCGCTCACTTCAAATTCAGCCTGACCTTTTAAACCAATCACCACCTGCGAATAATGATGATCGTGACAGTCCATATGCGAAGGCAAAGTTATGATTTCCGCTGGTCGGGGGCCTGTAAGCCCTAGCGGAGACAAGTCTAGGTTTGGAAAGGGTAAAGGTTTTGGCATGACAGCAAAGTACTTAGGTCGACATGATAAGAATAATACTCTGAAATCTGCAGAAGATGAATTTGTAAATGATCATGAGAGATGTTTTCTCTTCTTCAAAGAAAGATCATTATTGATAACCACGTGATCATGTCTCCGGAAGTATGATCAAGTGAGCCCAAACTACGGGCTTTGTAAAGTCAACCTTCCAATCTTTAGGCCACTCTTCCTTGTTCCAAGAGCAAATAAATCTGAACACCAAAAGTCAAAGCAAGTCACAAATGGAAACCAAATGACTACACCATAACGACAATATTTTCTTATATAGCTCAATTATTTCGGTGTAAATATGTAAAAAGTGTATCCGAAGTACCGAAACTTAGCTTTTGAGTAGATTGGAGGGCAATAAAACGGTATAAAGACGGGTACTGTGTTAATTGCTAATAACTAGTGACTGACAACTAGGAAGTAGACACTTTATTAACGAGCCAATTTTAAATATACAAGTTGCAGGGACCTATGACTAACTTTCGAATTTCAGCGCTTTTACTTGCGCTATCCCCACTTTGGGTATCTGCATCGTTATCAGCTGAAGAACTGAATCAAGTCGATCCCGTTTCAGCTATCGATGCAAAGCTAACAGAGAAAAACTCAGATATTGAGCGTATTTCAGCGACCAAAGTATCGGCAACTGAGACCTTAAAACAACTTCAAAACCAGAACAGTAAGTTGTTACGTGAAGGTGAAGAGTTAAAGGCAAAACGTAACCGAGCTAAATCTGTACTCGACAAACAATACAGTCGCTTACTTGACGATCCAGAAACGGATCTGGTTTCTTTTCAGAAAGGATACCAAGATGCTTGGGCTGCGGTTAAAGAGAATCAATCGTCTCAGCTAGATAATCAGCAAGCGATGAATGAGAACGAAATTTACCTTTCTCAAATTAAGCAAAAGCAAGCTCGTTTGAATAATGAGCTGGCTAACTTGAAAGAATCAAAAGTTGAAGCTCGCGTTAAACGTATTGCAACAGAACTTCGTGAAAGTGCCGTTCTTGAAACGAGCTACACCACCACATGTTCATCAACAATGACACTGGGTGAGTGTATTGCTCAAGGTAAACACCTGACGAAGCAGAAAGCAGTACAAAACTTCAAGAGCAAATTACTTGAACAGCTCACAGAAAGCACGCTAGCGAAGCAAAACTTACAAGGTGTTCAATTGAACATTCATGTTCAAGACAGCCAAGCAATCAAGAGCGGTTTCTCTGGAAACAACTCTTACTTTGTGCAGATGCAAGCTCAACTTCAAGCAAAACCGGAAGCGATTGCAGCATGTAACTTATTGAACGTTTCAACTCGCTACTGTTTAACGGACAGCGACGTTAAGGTTACAAAGAAGAGCGACAAGCAGTGGGCAAACGTGATGGTACGTTCTGATCAGTACAATGACTCAGTCACTATCAACGGCATTAAATACGGCAGCACACCCCTAGAGGTTTCGCTACCGAGCGGTCGTCACCAAGTAACCATTTCAAAAGAAGGTTACGAGTCATACAACCGCACAGTGACTATTAACGGCAGCGATACTATTTGGGTGAAACTCCTTCCTAGTAAAGAAAATGAAATCTAAATATATAAAGCTAAGCCTGATATAAATAGCCGTGCCTATTTCACAAAGCTGAATGAATACTCGCCATCTTGTTTGTAGTTATAGAAAGTAGCTTCAAACGAAATGGCGTTTTCGTTAGAATATTCAATTAACCTAAATTACGACTGAAGTAGCCCAACATGCGCCAAGGTTTTCCTACTCTATTATTTGCACTTGCTCCATGCTTAATGACGCCTGCTGTTTTCGCTGAAGCGACATCTCCAGCAATCACGTCATCAGTCATCGACATTGAAAGCTCTCTTTTCGAAGAACATGCCAGTTTAACGGCTATCGAGAAGAAGATGGCGGACAAACAAAATCAAGTCGACAACCAAGCAGAGCAAATGGCACGTCAAGCCAAGTTATTAGCTCAATCAGAGCAAAAACTCGCAACGGCGAAAACTAGCCTAGAGCAAGATTACACTCGCATGATTGATGAGCCAGATTTCGATATCTCACCAGCTCAAAATCGCTTTCAAGATGCCTGGAAATCGGTAAAAGAGCACAAGCTTACGATTTCGGATTCAGAGCAAAAGCTTCAAAGCTTAGTGATGGAACTAGAGGCCATCAAAGCCGAAAAATCGGCTGTAGAAATGTCTATCGCCCATTTGAATCAAGACAAACTAAGAGCAAGAGCTGAGAGATTAAGAAGCGAGGTCACTCAAACACAAGAACATACCGTTAGCTTTACCAACCGCTGTAGCAGCGACATGACGTTAGCTCAATGTTCAGACCAAACGGTGGCTTTGACACTTCAAAAAGCAGTAAAACAATTTCAAAATAGCCTTGTATCCAACGCGACAGAATCAAAAATAGTAAAAGAACACCTAGCGTCTGCATCTTTGAATATTCACGTTCTGCAACACAGCGTGAAATCATCTGGCTTCTCCGAAGATAACCGTTACCGAGCCGTGATTACCGCGAATTTAGAAACTCGTCCAGATAAGAACACCCCTTGCCGCCTACTTGGTATTAAATCCTCAAACTGTTTCGATCAGAGCGATCTGCAAGCCGATGATCAACAAAAAGAGGTTGCATGGGTTAACTTGGTGGTTCGTTCAAATCAATATAATGACAAGGTTTCTATCAATGGTGTGAACTATGGCAGCACTCCGGTTGAAGTGATGTTACCTACTGGGCAGCACATGGTTACGATTGAGAAAGAAGGTTACCTTTCTTTCCACCAAGAGCTGAAAATAGCCCGAGATCACAACCTAAGAGCAGTATTACAAGCGAAGCAGAACTCACTGAATGTGGGGACTAAGTTTGCTGACCCAATGGGCAATGGTGCTCAAAGTCCAGAAATGATTGTGGTTGGATCTGGGACTTACCTACTCGGTGAAAATAACGCTGAGCAAGTCACGATCAAACAGCCATTTGCATTAGCGGCAACCCCAACTCGTGTTCAAGACTTTAAAGCATTTGTGAAAAATACGGGTTACCAGACCGACGCAGAGCTGATGAACACTTGTGATACCTTCGTGAATGCAGAAATCACGACTGTGTCAGACAATGACTGGAAAGCTCCTGGTTTCAAGCAAGTCGATAATTCACCCGTTGTATGTGTCAGCCAAAGCGATGCGAAAGCGTACACACGTTGGTTATCTAAAAAAACAGGCTTTACTTACCGCCTACCAACACAACAAGAGTGGGAAGCGGCGGCAAGAGCGGGTCAAGATACCAGCTTCTGGTGGGGCAACAAATTCCGTTCAGGTAGAGCTAATACTGGTTGGTCTGGTACACAGTGGTCAAACGTCAGTACTTCTCCTGTTAAATCATTCTTGCCAACGCCAACGGGTTTCTACGACATGGTAGGTAACGTTTGGGAATGGACTGCAACCCAAAAAGGCATCGCTAAGGGGGGCGCGTGGAGCTTCTCTCCTGAAGAGGCAAAAGTGTTTGCTGAACTGTACGTTTCGCCTTCTACTGCCGCTAACTACTTAGGATTCCGAGTATTACGAGAGTTATAAGCTCTTGGTATTACTCAAAGCCCTCAAATATTTACCTTAGATTCTCCTAGTATCAGGTTGAGTCAGTGTTTATAGGGGAATTCCCTCCTTATATTCGATCTCGCCTAGGAGTAAATTCGTCGATAGAGTAGTAAGTCACTCTGGGTATCTATCTGATACCTCAGCTTAATTTACATGACCCTCGTAAATTAAACTGGAAATCTTCTACGTGTCGACAAGGTATATCTTGTCTTTGGCCAGCCCTTCTTCAGGCTGGCTTTTTTTTGCTTTTTTCTCATCCTTTTTGTTTAGCCATTGATCAATAAAAGCGCACTTAAACAGCATGCCGTTCAACTATTAATCACACTCCATTTTTGATGCATAACTCGACTTCTAATTGTCATTGCAGCTCTATAAGAAACTGATATCATTGCGACACTCCCTCTCACGAGATAAAGCCTTGCCGGATCCCCTCGACTCCATACATCGTTCTTTATTTGAACAACTTCCAGGTTGCTGGGGTTGCAAAGATACTGACTCTGTCTTCGTGTATGCCAACCTTGCTTACAACCAATTAATTGGCTTAAAACCCAACGAAACTTGTACGGGCTTAACCGATTTCGATATGCCTAGTCAAACAACCGAATGCGCGCAGGATTTCAGGGCTCAAGACAAACATGTAATGGATACACGCAGTACTCTTAAAATCCTCGATATTCACCCTTATCCAGACGGACGCTGGCACGCCCATATTTTTACTAAAACCCCTTGGCTTGATGGGAATGGCGAAGTTCAAGGCACCATTTTTTATGGTCAAGAACTCACCGACACCGCCATCTTAGAAGTAGGCCATTGGGTGTGTCAGGCAACTTGCGAAAAAGACAATCAAGTGTCCATTGCAGGATCAAAGCCACGCATATCAAAGCTCAAAAAGCGACTCACTTCGCGAGAATCAGAAGTGCTGTTCTTGCTGCTATTCGGCAAGAAACCACAGTACATCGCGTCTACGTTGAACATTTCAATCAAAACGGTCGAAGGGCATGTCGCCAGGTTGAAACAGAAATTTGATGCGCGCAGTAAAAGCCAGTTGATTGAGTATGCGTTGGACTCGGGGCTAGGCTCTATGATCCCAGAAACCCTGCTTAAAAAGCAGATCTCCGTTGTTCTGCACAGTGACTAGATATTGGTTTGATGAGATGCAGACAAAAAAATACCGTTGATAAGTCTAATCAACGGTATTTTTGGATCAGTTAAGCAGTTAAGCAGTTAAGCAAATTAAGGCGCTAGGCGGTCGATATCCCAACGGCTATCTTGGCGTGAGAACAAGAAGCGATCATGCAAGCGGTGCTCTCCACCTTGCCAAAACTCAATGCTATCCACACGCACACGGAAGCCACCCCAGAAAGAAGGCACAGGAATCTCTCCTTTCGCGAACTTCTGTTTAAGCTCTAGATATTTGCCTTCTAAAATCCCACGAGCAGAGATACGGCTACTTTGCTTACTTGCAATTGCGGCCAATTGGCTCTCTTTTGGTCGTGACGAGAAGTACTTCATATTTTCCATTGCTGTCAGTTTTTCAGCCGTGCCCGTAATATGAACTTGTCGCTCAAGAGGGTGCCAAGGGAAATGCAAACTGATTTTGCTATTGTGCTCTAGCTGATGCGCTTTACGGCTACCTAAGTTGGTGTAAAAAACGAAGCCGTCTTTATCAACATTCTTTAGCAGAACAATTCGCTGGAATGGCTGACCATTTTCATCAACCGTAGCAACTGTCATGGCAGTAGGGTCCGTCAACTTAGCTTCAATAGCTTGCTCTAGCCATAGATTGAATTGCTCAATCGGGTCTGCGGCTAAGTCTTTACGTCTCAATCCACCCTTAGCGTATTCGCGACGAATATCGGTCAGTTCCATTTGGTTGCTCCTTTCAATTTTTTTTGATTTTGCGCTGTAATCCTTTGAAACACAAGTCTAAGCCATGGTTTTGTCTCACAGAAGGTGCTCTGTGTTAACAAGATCTCGGTACTCTATCCATCATATTGATAATCTTTATACAAACCGATGACATACTGAGATCCTAGTGACTAAGATACTGCTTAACATAATGACTCCCTTCGTTTTATTCTCATTGTTATTGGGGGCCATTGGGCTGAGCGCAACTCATTTTTTGGCAGTACAATTTCAAGAAAAAGTGGTCACTCAAAAGCTCAACGAAGCAGCCAATAAAGCGAACCTACAAATAGACTCTGAACTGGATAAATTCAAACAGATCCCTGATTTGCTCAGCCATGACCCACGTCTGCTCTCTTATTTTGACTCATCACCACAAACAGACAAGATTTCCGCTGCGCAGCTCAATCAATTGCTATTTGAATGGTCTAATCAAAGCCAAGCTGACACCATCTATATTCATGACCCAAGCGGTACTGTGGTCGCTTCCAGTAATTACCAGAAACTCGGTACTTTCGTGGGTGAGAACTTCTCGTTTCGTCCTTATTTTGCGTCCGCAATTGAAGGTAACAGCACACACTATGTCGCACTGGGGGCTCGCTCCAACGTACGCGGTTACTTTTTGTCTTCGCCCCTGTATATAGAGAATGACATTGTTGGGGTTATCACCGTTAAAGTGAGTCTAGAGAACCTTGAAAACATCCTAACCAGCGATGATTTTGAGATTGTGGTACTCGACTCTAACCAAGTGGTTTTTCTCTCGAGCCAAACTCAGTGGCTTTATCACTCGTTGTTGCCATTAAGCCAGAAGCAACAAACCGATATCGCCCTGCAGCGACAATACGGTCAAAGCGAAATTTCGATCATAGAAGCTTTTCGCTCTTCCAACTATCAACCACAAGTTAACGACGCCAATCAGCCCAACAACATTCAACCAAATCGAGTACAAAGAGAACTCACGCCAAACCGATTGTTTAAACTTGGGCCGTTCAATCTTTACCCCGCAACCTTCAGTAACAATCAGTACCAAGTTGTCGCATTAAAAAAGGCCGAAGCAGAGCTTATTAAAGTGCTGCAGATCGATGTCATCTTCGTGGTGATTTACAGCTTGGTGATGCTCATCGCGTGGTCGTGGCGACAGACTTACGTCGCGAAAGTGGCGCTAACCCGGCTCAACCAAAACCTAGAACAAACCGTCGATAAACGTACTCACTATTTGAAGAAATCCAATCAACAACTTCAGCAAACCATTTTTCAATACCAAGCATCGCAGTTAAAGCTGAAGCAGACAGAACAAGAGCTGACCCAAACAGCAAAATTAGCGGTACTCGGAGAGCTGTCAGCCAGCATTAACCACGAAATCAACCAACCGCTTGCAGCGCTTCGAACTTATAGCGAGAACAGCTTAAAGCTGCTTGAAATGGAACGGACAGATTTAGTGAAGAGCAATCTTGAGAAAATGATTGGCCTCAACAACACCATTACCGACATCATAGCGCGACTCAAAGTCTTTACTCGCAAGGTCACTAAACAAGAACATCATGTCGCGAACCTGCACCAAGCGGTCAACAACGCCACCAGTATTCTCAGTGCGCTGATGATCAAGCAAGGCATTACACTAAGACTAAGCACGGTGCCAAATCACATTAATATTGCCATTCATCCAACCGAACTCGAGCAAGTACTGGTGAATCTAATTCACAACGCGACCCAAGCGCTTCAACAACAAGTTCTTGAACAGAAAATCTTGCAGGAGCAACAAAACCTGGAAAACGTTGACCAACCGGCCAGCCCACAGATAGGTATCGAATGGCAACTGCATCATAACTCTTGTCAGCTGATCATTTGGGACAACGGAATTGGCATGCCGGACGATAAGCTAGAACAGCTGTTCAACCCGTTTTTTACCACTAAACCGGAAGGCTTAGGGCTAGGGCTTTCAATATCGAAACGGATTATTGAAGCTTATCACGGCACGATCAGCGCCAACCGATTAGAGCCTTCAGGCATGGTATTCTCGCTAAACATCCCGTTATATAACGATAAGGGCTAACGTGCCGTTGTTATCGTTGATTAGAAAATGAATTTTACATACTGCTAATTTCACACATAGCTAACCTCACATACTGTTAAGGATTCGACTTTTGCACCCTCTGCCTAAACTCTATTTTGTCGATGATGAACCCGCCATTCGAGACTCCGTAGAACAAGCCATGCTCATTGAAGGCATCGATATTACCTGCTTCCCCAATGCCATTGAGGCACTAAAGAGAATAGATGTGACGCAAGCTGGGATTGTCATTACCGATATTCACATGCCAGTGATGGATGGCATTCAATTGACACAAAAGCTGCTGAATCAAAACCCTCATTTTCAGATCATCGTACTGACAGGCCATGGGGACGTGCAAACAGCCGTATCCGCAATGAAAGCTGGCGCTTATGATTTTTTGGAAAAACCGTTTGTGGTCGATGCCCTGCTGACCGCAGTAAAAAAAGCATCGGATAAGCTCGCTTTAGTTGAAGAGAATAATCTATTACGTAAAGAGTTGGCGGTACAGAATCAGGTGGGTCCAAAACTGATTGGTCAATCGCCATCAATGCAGGCATTACGCCGAGAACTGATCTCTCTAGATACCAAAACTAACCCACTTCTACTGTTCGTCGGTGATTTAGGAACGGGCAAAAGGGTTACGGCGCAGTACACGCACGATCTTCACAGCCATCAAGCCGCAGAGCTTTGCCCTGTTGCTGCGTTTAATTTGCCACGCAGTGACGAAGCGACATTCCATCAGTTTGTTTTGCAACTGTTCTTGAAACATCAGGGTGGGACTCTTTATATCCATGAAACAGAAGCATTAACTCAAGACCAATGGCAGTGGCTAGCGAACCTAAAACCCACTCTACTTCGTGAAAACTCATGCAAGACCAATGCAACTTGTATCACTTTAGCAACCACAATACTTCCTACTACAATGGTAAGTGAGTTCCGTCGATTTAATTTGCTACCGCTAGCGCAACGAACAGAAGATATTGGTTCTTTGTTTAAACATTTTGCTCGTGGTGCGGCAAGTCGATATCAGTTACCCCCACCGGTGATTACAGAAAAAGAGGTTCAACGATTGATCGCCACTCACTGGAGTGAAAATATTCGACAGCTTCGCCAACATGCAGAGCTCAGAGTGTTGACTAAACCCAAGCTGGCATCGCTGGAACCAGAGCCTAATCATAATCAAGAGCAAGGCGATAAGAACCACATCGTTCTAAAGACTGAAGAGCAACAACTGTCATTAAGCCAACGAACCGATAGCTTTGAGCAAATCCTCTTGATAGAGGCACTACATCGTCATCAAGGGCGCTTAAAAGAGGTGCAGCAAGAGCTGCAAGTATCGCGAAAAACGCTTTATGACAAGCTGAGAAAGCACCAACTTGATAAAACAGATTTCAAAAAACAATAAGAGTTAAAAAATATATAAATTCAAAGATTTAAAGGAGCAAAGCCTTAACATTTATCAAAAGTAAGAATACACTCACAAAGCTTGCACTTTTATTTAGCGAACAAGGACTGTTATGAGTCAGAAAAATTTCAGCAAATTGAACGAGACCGAACTTGAGTATGTCGATGACAAAACAGCGGCACTGCTCCTCAATACGCCCACCAGTGCGCGTATTATGTTGTGGGTTATCGTTCTGTTTTTTGTCGCTGCTATTGGTTGGTCTGCTTGGGCTGAAATCGACAAAGTGACTGTTGGCCAAGGCAAGGTGATCCCTTCCTCTCAGATTCAGGTGGTGCAAAACCTTGAAGGTGGTTTGGTTAAAGAAATTTTAGTCAAAGAAGGGCAACGAGTTCAAAAAGGACAACAATTACTATTAATAGATGACACTCGATTCCGCTCTGACTTTCGTGAACGTGAGCAACAAGTTGCGAACTTAACGGCTAATGTACTCATGCTGTCCGCCTCACTGACCAGTGTTGTTATCAATGAAGAATTCTCAGTAAAAGAGTGGAAAAAAAGTGTCTTACTCGACTATGGTAAACTTGCCTTCCCACCACTATTCTACGACCTTCACCCCAAATTGGTTAATCGCCAAAAAGCAGAATATCGTCAAGATCTGAATAATCTGAAGAACCAACTTTCCGTTTTTGATCAACAGGTTGGACAGAAACAACAAGACCTAGTTGAAATAAAAGCGCGTGTTCAGAATTTAAGACAGAGTTACAACTTTGCCCGCCAAGAATTAGATATAACAAAACCTCTTGCCGATGAAGGGGTGGTACCAAAAATTGAACTGCTCAAGCTGCAAAGACAAGTTAACGACACTCGTCGAGAAATGACCTCTAGCGAACTCAAAATCCCTCTTCTACGTTCAGCAATCAAAGAAGCGATGCTAAGTCGTATCGATGCTGCATTGAACTTCCGATCAGAACAACAAGAGAAGCTAAACCAAGCACAAGATAAGCTCTCTGCAATGACGGAATCAGCAGTTGGCCTTGAAGACAGAGTTAATCGTACTGTAGTAGTTTCTCCAGTAACCGGAACCGTCAAAACGCTTGGTATTAATACCGTAGGCGGTGTTATCCAACCGGGTATGGACATTGTTGAGATTGTACCAACTGAAGATTCCCTATTAGTTGAGGCGAAAATTGCTCCACAAGATATCGCATTCTTACGTCCAGAATTGAGCGCTGTGGTTAAGTTCAGTGCCTATGACTTTACTAAATATGGTGGTTTAGTGGGTGTGTTAGAGCACATCAGTGCTGACACCACTCAAGATGAAGAAGGCAACAGTTTTTACATCGTGCGTGTTCGTACCGAGAAGTACAGTTTTGGGGCTAATGAAGAGCTGCCTATCATTCCCGGTATGACCGCTTCTGTCGATATCATTACGGGTAAAAGAACCGTGCTTGAATATATGTTGAAGCCAATTTTGAGTGCTCAAAACAACGCACTAAAAGAGTAAGGACGGTTAATGCTTGAGAACGTCTTCCTACATGCAGTGAAAACACAAGAGCAGCGGCAATGAAATCTCATTTTTCGTTATTGCTGCTGTTTCTTACCTCTTTTACTTCCGGGGCACTGAACAAGAGTGACCAAAGGTGGATAGACGCAGTCTCTGTAACCTACGGAGAAAGAGCAGGGAAGCGAGTGTCTACATGGCGCTCGAATATGACGTCGTACGCAGGGTTAAGTGAAAAAGAGAAACTCGATTCGGTAAACCGGTTCTTCAACCAAATGTACTTTGTCGACGACAGTATACTTTGGGGAAAGAATGACTACTGGGCGACACCGCTAGAGTTTTTGGGCAGTAACGCGGGTGACTGTGAAGATTTCACTATCGCAAAATACTTCTCTTTACTTGAGCTGGGCGTCCCAGATAAGAAATTACGATTAGTGTACGTAAAAGCACTTGAGTTAAACCAATTCCATATGGTGTTGGCTTACTACTCTACACCCAGTGCAGAACCGTTAATTTTAGATAACTTAAACCCTGAAATAAAACGTGGCTCCAAGCGCAGAGATCTACGACCGATATACAGCTTCAATGGTAAAAACCTATGGTTGATCAAGTCGGCGGCAGGCAGCGGTAAGTTATCAGGAAAATCTTCAAGATTGAGCTTATGGAACGACTTACGTTCGCGTGAGCGCTCTCTAAAATTAAACAAACCCATTATCAATTACGATGAGTAGGTACAATGACTTTATATAAACAGCTTGTGGTCGGAATGGTTGCGGTTTTCATATTACTGATGACCTCAGTTTTTATGATCGAATTCAATACCACCCGTGACTACTTAGAAGAGCAGCAACGCTCTGAAGTAAATAATACCATTAATACTGTTGGACTGGCGCTCGCCCCTTACCTCGAAGAAAAGGATCAAGTGGCTGTAGAGTCTGTTATCAACGCACTGTTTGATGGTAGTTCTTACTCTGTCGTACGATTGATTTTTTTAGACACAGGAGATGATATTCTTCGTTCATACCCTGTGAAACCAAGTGGTGTCCCACAATGGTTTACCAACCTGAATTTGTTTAAACCGATTCATGATCGCCGCGTGATTACTAGTGGTTGGATGCAACTTGCTGAAGTTGAGATAGTGAGCCACCCAGGCCCAGCCTATACTCAGCTTTGGGAGGCATTTACACGGCTAGTGACCTTCTTTGGAGCGATTTTCTTACTGGGTTTGATCTCGATTTCATGGATACTCCAACGAGCACTACGTCCGCTGTCATTAATCATAAAAAAAATGGATCAAATCGCCAAAAATCAGTTCGGTGAGCCTCTGGTTCGCCCTAAAACAAAAGACCTCATCTTAGTCGTCGACGGTATTAACCACATGTCGACTCAAGTTGAACTTGCATTTAAGAGCCAAGCACAAGAAGCACAACGACTTCGTGAGCGCGCGTATATCGACCCTGTTTCTCAGTTAGGTAACCGTGCTTACTACATGTCTCAATTAACTCAGTGGTTAGAAGAGTCTAGTTTAGGTGGTCTGGCGGTGCTAAAAGCCGAATTTATTAGTGAAGAATATGATGACAAAGGCTATCAAGAAGGCGATGCCTTAGTTCACCAATTAGCTGAACAGCTACAGGCTTCTATTTCATCTCCAGATATTACTATCGCTCGTATTTCTAGTGATGAGTTTGGCTTCATTATGCCGAACATTGATGAAAATGAACTGAAACTCGTCGCGAGCAGCATCGTAAACTGCATTCAAAATCTAGGTTCAGATCCAACAGGTATGGCAAATCCACACATAGCTCTCGGTGTGACATACAGCAAGAAACGTAAAACCAGTACTGAAATCATGTCTTTGGTCGATAACGCACTGTCTAGCGCGAAAGCTAACCGTGAGCTCGCTTACGGTTACGTAACTGCTGACGACCATGGCGCTGTAATGGGTAAACAGCAATGGCGCATGTTGGTCGAAGAAGCAATCATCAATGACCTAGTAACTTTCCGCTTCCAAGCTGCAAATAATAGTTTTGGCAAAACCTATCACCAAGAAGTGTTCTCTGCGATTGAGAAAGAGGGGGTTCGTTACGGTGCCAACCAATACTTATACGCATTAGAACAGCTTGAAATGAGCCACATCCTCGATCAATACGTTATCGAGAAGATGATTGATAAACTGAATGCAAAAGAGCTTACGAGCCCCGTTGCTATCAATATCTCGCCAAGCAGTATTTCTCAGCCAAGCTTCATCCGTTGGATCGGAAAGTCTCTTGAGAAAAATGCGTCAATCGCTCATCTGTTGCATTTTGAAATTCCAGAAAACTGTTTCGTCAATGTTCCTCACTACACGGCACTATTGTGTAACACCATTCGCAACGCTGATGCGGTGTTTGGTGTCGATAACTATGGACGCAACTTCCAATCACTCGATTATATCAACGAGTACCGCCCTAGCTATGTGAAGCTGGATTACCTATTTACTCATAACCTTGATGACGAAAAACAGAAATTTACGTTAACGTCTATCTCAAGAACGGCTCATAACCTTGGTGTGACGACTATTGCGTCACGAATTGAAACTCAGACTCAGTTAGATATTTTGTCTGATAACTACGTAGAAGTGTTCCAAGGCTTCATTGTTGATAAATAGTTGTAAGGTTATATCGCATGCAAGATCCACTATTAAACTCACTGATCTACGTTAGTCGGTATTACGGGTTAGCCAACTCGCCCGAAGCGTTGATCAATGGGCTACCACTCTCTGATGGAAAGCTAACCCCTTTCCTATTCCCTCGCTCTGCAGAGCGTGCGGGGTTAGTGGCCAAAGAAAACCGTTCCGATCTAGAAAACATCCCTCACTTAATTCTGCCAGCCGTATTGTTACTCAAGCAAGGTGAGGCTTGCGTTCTTAATAGTATCGATATTGAGAAGCAAGAAGCCGAAATCATCACAACGGAAAGTGGGATGATGCCAATCGTCATCCCTATCGAAGAGTTGAAAGAGCAATTCATCGGCCGTTACTTCTTAGTAAAAAAACAATTCCGTTATGATGAACGCTCGCCAGAAATTTTAAAAACGCGCGAAGGTCACTGGTTTTGGAGCACGATTTGGCAATCTAAAAAAATCTATCGAGATGTACTGATCGCATCAATTCTAATCAACCTTTTCGCTATTGCAGCTCCAATGTTTACTCGTTTGGTGTACGACAAAGTGGTACCAAACCTTGCGTTTGAGACGCTATGGGTACTCGCGAGTGGTATTTTTGTCGTCTTCCTCTTTGACTTACTTTTAAAGTTAATGCGAAGCTACTTTATTGACGTTGCGGGTAAGAAATCCGATATCCTGATTTCATCTAAGTTGTTCAGTAAGGTCCTCGGGATTCGTATGGAAGCGAAGCCTGCTTCTGTCGGTGCTTTTGCTAAAAACCTGCAAGAATTCGAGTCAATCCGTGAGTTCTTTACTTCGGCAACAATAGGCTCATTAATCGATTTGCCATTCGCTCTTATGTTCTTGGCGTTAATTTGGTTAATGGCTGGCAACCTTGTGTTTGTTCCTGTCGTTGGCGTGGTGATACTGATCATCTATGCGTTGTTAATACAAGGCCCGCTGCGTCGTACCATTGAAGAAGGCTCTCGCCTTGCTTCTCAGAAGTACGCAAACTTAATTGAGAGTTTAGCGGGGCTAGAAACCGTTAAGCTATTCAGCGCTCAAAGCCAGTTCCAATTCCGCTGGGAAGAAGCTGTCGCGCACATGGCGAACTGGAATATCAAGAGTCGTCGTATTACCGACAGCATCCAAAATACTGCTGGCTTTGTTCAACAAAGTACCAATGTGGGAATGATCATTTTTGGTGTGTACCTAATGGCAGAAGGCACTCTTACAATGGGTGGCTTGATTGCCGCTACTATGTTGAGTGGTAGAGCAATTGGTCCTCTTGTCCAGTTATCATTGCTTTCTACGCGTTATAACCAAGCGAAGTCATCAATGACCTTGATTGAACAAGTCATGTCGATGCCCAGTGAGCAAGAGGAAGGTAAGCGATACATCCACCGCCCTATTATTCAAGGGCATATCGCGCTTGATAAAGTAACATTCCATTACCCTAATTCGCCAATCGCTTCTATAAGAGACCTGACTCTTAATATTAGTCCAGGTGAAAAGGTCGCGATTATTGGGCGAATTGGTTCAGGTAAAAGCACACTTGAACGCCTGATTATGGGCCTGTACAAGCCCACAGAAGGTCATGTTCGCATTGATGACACCGATATGGAACAACTTCACCATGTCGACGTACGACGCAATATAGGCTGTGTGCCGCAGGACAGTAACCTATTCTATGGCACGGTAAGAGACAACATTACCTTGGGACGCCCGTTGGTTGACGATCGTGATGTCATGGATGCTGCCAACCGTGCAGGTGTAACCGCTTTTACTCAGCAAGATCCGGCTGGCTTAGAACGCCAAGTAGGTGAAGGTGGTGGTTTACTCTCAGGAGGTCAACGTCAGTCGATAGCCATAGCTAGAGCCTTCCTAGGGCGCCCTCCTGTATTATTGATGGACGAACCTACCAGCGCTATGGATAACCGTTCAGAGATGCACATTAAGCATCAGCTGAGCCAGCTGTTACCTAGTGAGACTTTGATTCTTATCACCCACAAAACGTCGATGTTGGATATCGTGGATAGAGTGATTGTGATGGAGAAAGGCAGCATTATTGCCGACGGACCAAAATCACAAGTTCTGTCAGACTTGAAGCAAGGAAAGGTAAAAGCGGCAAGTTAAAGCGCTCATGTGACTTAAAGAATCGAACTAAGTCAATATCAGCAAAAGCAAAGGGGGAGCATCAGCTCCCCCTTTCTTATTTGGTCTAATGAGCAGAAAACTGCTCGAACCGCTCTATTCAGTATTGGGCAATTTCAGAGTCGCTCAATTACAATGAGATATCTTCTTTCTCCATTTTGAAAGAACATTGAATTTCATATTGATTGAACGAGAAAACACTGCCGCCGTGCGTTCGCTTAGTCGTCACCATCTCATCACCAAACAAAACAGATACACGGGTGTACACTTTCTCGTGCGCCTCTACTGTGCACTCGGCAAGGTTTGTTTCAAATTCAGCTTCGAGTGTATCCAACTGCGATTTAGTCTTCTCTATCGCTTGATTGTTTTTTTCTCGTTGCAGCTCAATCTCCAACGCTTGCTCTTCGCTTCTTTCCGCTTTTGGTCGCTTCTTAAATTCGAGTTCTTGACGGATGACGTCCATGGTTTGTTCTTGAGCGTGCTTATAAATCTCCTTCAGTTGAGCTATCTTTTTTTGATATCCCTCGAAGCGAGCAAAACCATGAACCTTAGTTGCTGTATCCCCTTCAACGCCTAAGAAAACACATTCCACTTTACCGCCGACTTTAGCTTCACCGCCACTAAGTGTGCCATGCTTCTTAAAGGTATCCATCACAATGAGGTTGTTGCCACAACGAATGTCGTTACTCATGCTATGTAGATTGAGTAGAATGTCATTGCTGGTTTGCAGTTCAGTATTCTGTGCGTAGCTTGCTGTGATAGAGCCTTTGCTAAGTACCTTACAACTTTTTGGCTCATCCTCTTTGGTCGTATGACCAATGATTCCTTTCGCGACTTTTATATCCCCCTGAGCCTGAACTTCTGCAGATTCAATAAAGCCACCAACAGTAATGCTTCCGGTCGCCTTCACTATCATTCCAGGTTCTATATTCCCAGAGACAAACACATTACCTTTGAATTTAACGTGCCCAGTAGATACGTCGACATTGCTAACACATAAGGCGTCATCCACTTCGATACTTCGCTCTTTAATAATGGGCAGACCAGAGGATGAAGAAAGTAATAAATTAGGGTCGTCAGGGGAAATGTGGGTGCCTTTTCCCGGCTTAATCAAACTGTCTTGGCCCGGAAGGGGTGGGATAATTCGACCTTGGACGGTAAAGCCCGCAATACCTTTGGTGGCAGGAGTACGTTTCATTAGCGGGTCATTCTGACCAACGGTAATGGTTTCGCCGAGATCTCGCATATCGATCTTACCGGCGTCTTTACTGCGAGGCTTTAATACTTGATGAGTAATGTCTTCAACCAATGCTGAAAACTTAGCATCTTTACCCTTCACAGCTGGAGAACCTTTGGCAACGGGCTGAGTAAATTTTTCACCCGGCTTTAGCTTGCTACTCATCATTAAGACTTTTCTAAGTGCTAGCTTATTAATTCCTTTCGTTATGTGAGCCTGAGCCAAGCAATGAATGATATCGCTGCCACGTAATGCCTGCCCATTATATGCCCCAGTTACAACAAGACTTGCGAGCATCTCATCATCAGACAGTTCAACCGTAACACTGGAATTACGAACTTCAGCAATCAATATTCCTTGATAAGCTTCTCCCTTACCTTCTTTAGCAAGAGTGACAAAACGCAGTATCTCTTCTTCGAAAATAAAATAGTTTGATGCGTTCAAAGCTTCTAAGGTTGTTGGTAATGTCTTATTGTCAAAGCTTGCGTTGACCACAAACCCAGACGGCAGACATGCCATCACTTGCTTCCTATCTTCCGACAATGTAACGATGCTATCCCACATTCGAATTGTGTACCCTTAATAACTCTGTTGTTATGCAGTCTATATAATTCGCTCAGTGCTTAGAATCACTACAGTAGAATAATCAGCGTCACATCACTTACTTTCGATGTTGCAAAGGGACTCATAAATAAGACTGACCGATTCTAATCTCTTCTTCACCTTTACAAAAAAGATTATTTCACGATTTTTCAAACTATGAATATTGGGTACGAGCATAAGATCGCAATACAGCGACGGATCTTCATCACCAAACGATTCGGGATGAATTGATGTGATAATATGAAATTATACCTTCCAAACAACGGCGATGATTAGATCGGTAGAATTGAGATAGGAAATGAGCGCCATGATGGACATGTTCAACAAATTGAGAAATTGCATAAAGATTGGATAATTGAAATCACATAGGTCATTACATACCGCGGTTCAGTTTACAGTGTAAATCCGGCCTTCTAATTTACACTGTAAATCTAATTAACAGCTCGACATATGCTCTGTCGTTCCAAATTTAGTGACGATCGTTGACCTACTTATTTACAGTGTAAATTTAATAGTAGAGTACCGACATCTTTCCTAAACTGTAGCTCAGCTTGTTTTCGTCCGACTAGATTAAACTGTTCGACACAAGTCCCCCACTCTTTCTGCTGCACGACTTTCGCGATAAGTAAGTCTGAAACAACGAAACCTGTATCGATTATAGCGTCAGATTCAGTTATGTGCGCTTGATGACCATTACTTTGGAGAATCAAATTCAGGACACTGAAACCAATGCTGTCGTAACTATTACCACCATCGACATAATTCCTGAGGAGTTGGATTTCAGACTCTGCCATAGATTCCGCTTGCCTTGGTAATAATGCGCGCACCATATCAACCTCGAGAGAAGCCAAAGAACCAGAAGTGAGAAAACAGAAACTACGTTCAAAGTGACTTATCAGATTGTAGACCCAATTCTGTGCGCTTTTATTAAGTGGCTTAACCATCAATACCGAGTGACAGCCGCTTGCTTGATCGCGCTGGTGGCCAATGTGCACAGGTACAAAATCGTTATCGCGCCAGAATGAAATCAATTCACTGGTCGCGCCAAAGCTCGTTGCTAAGTAATCCGCCTGATTAGTTTTCTTTGACAACTGCCCCAACATCCAACGACCAATCCCCGAACCTTGATGACGTGTTGAAACGGCAATACGCATAACTCGAAGGCAACGACTGAGCGCCGCTTGCGTACAACCCAGTTGGTTTGCGAGTAACACTGGAGCTAGGTGACCTTGGGGTCTTCGTTTTCCAAGTTGAATCTGAGCAATCAGATCGCTATCCAACCCACCTTCTTCAGTTACCAACATACAACCTAAACATTCGTTTTTCTGCCAAGCAGCGTACAAACGGATTGCTGGATTGTTGAGAAACTGCATTAGATCGTTTGGTGACGTTTGATAATGAGCGTCAACAAGAAGAGAAAAGCATTGCTGTAGCGGCTCCGGGTTCGCCAAGCATTCTGCCTTTGATAACTCGACCAAGCTCAGTTGGTTGGTTGCCAGATCAGAAAAGCTATCTAACTCATGAATCACCGAGTCACTTAGCGACGCGTCGTTACCAAGCAAGAAGCAATCAAACAACCAACGCTCTAGTGGATCATTGCGATTCCAACGAATGGGCTGATCGAGCTTAAAACCTTTCCACCCCGGGCGATGCTCTGAAAGCCAAGACTCGAACTTAAGTCCAAACCCTCTCCCACTCCCCTCGTATCCGTGAACGGTGGTTGAAAAAACCATACGATGATAAATGCCAACCATAGATTTGAGCATCGGGATTGGAATTGCAGCCGCTTCATCGACTAATAGCAAATCACAATCAGGCTTAGACTTAAGTAATTCATCTGGTGCTACGAATCTTAAACTTCCGCTTTGATAGCAAATGTAAGTTGCGTTGAGCACTTCACAGTCTTCTAGGCTTTGACTCGCGTGGGAAAATACAGGCTCGATTGCTTTCACTGAAGGCGCTGTCACGATGATATTTAATCCATGACGCTCAACCAAAAGCTGAGCAGCGGCAATACCCAATGTAGAGCTTTTACCACGCCCTCTATCTGCCGTGAGAACTAAAGGTCGTTTACGATGCCCAGACACCACTTTTTTAACCAACTCAACAGCCAGATTTTGCTGTTCGAATTTGTCCAAACTGTTTTCAAAGTCTTGCTTGAGAGGAAGTGCTTTAGTCGCTTGAACAACATCGTCTGTTTCGTTGTGTTGTGAAACCGAAATGAGCTTATTGAAATTCTCCTTTAACCAACGTTGGCCAAAGCTCTCGTTATCTTCAGAGTCATCAACTTTTGGCGGCAACACCAACAACAGCCCACCACCGATTAACGAACCTAGTGCAGCGCTAAAACCATTCGCATCAAACTGCTCTCTAAAATCACAAACAAGAACTTGGGACTCACGACCAAGCAATTGTTGGCCTTTTTTGACTGGAGTATGAATCACTCCTTCAAACGGAGTTCCACCAATCTGGAAGATGCTCGGAGTGTACGAATTTTCAAGGAAGGTTAAAACAGCAGAGTTTTGCCAATCAAAGTCGCCATCAAAGACCACACCGTAACGGTGACCATTGTGTTGGGCAATATTAGAAAGTGTATGCAGAAAAGTATTGGTTGGGTTTGTCATAGTTAGCGTCCAGATTCATCTAAACACAGTTTATCACAGCCAAATAAAAAGCCGCATAAAGCGGCTTTAGAGGAGTAATGAAAGTCGTGACTTAGTCTAACTTAGATTGTACGAATGCTAGGATTTCTTCCATTGTTGTATCATCAACTTTCTTAAGATTTAACGCCAAGTTTGAACCCTTACGGCTATATGACGCTCGACCTTTAATAAGTTCAACTTTTGGAAAAACTTTCTTCGCGGGTGCTGGTGCTAGTTCGAGCACCCAACCTTCTAAAGTCTCTGTCACGTCTTTTGTTAAACGAGTTACGCCTTGAGCTTCGCTGCGCTGCCACACAAAACCTTCAGAAGCACCACACTTGGTCAGTAATGTTTGTTGCTGCTCACTAGTAAGACCGCTAAATTGTTTGTGTAACTTAACAATAGTCGGACGGCCAAGATCGCTCACATTTGGGTAAGCTTGTAATAATTCAAGTGGTAAAGCGGCCGCTTTCAACGCGCCACTCACCAAAGCTTCACTGCACTGGAACATTTTAGCGAGTGCTTTCTGGTCTTCAGCTTCGCCTTTATCAAGCTTCGCTTGCATCTCCTTCCCCTTCTCATAGAGAGAAAGTGGTTTATGAGCGTTAGCTACATCCGATAAAAACTTAGCATGTTCGCCGTTAATGTTTTCAGCGACATAGATCAAGAACTCTTTGTCAGCCAAAATACATGACATACGACGACGGCTACCATCAAGAACTTCAATCTTGCCGTCTTTGTTCTTACGGCCAACCGCTGGATATTGCTGGCCGCGCTCTTTAAGCGTAGTTAGTACGTCAGAAAGCGCGTGCTCATTCAAGAAAGACTGCTCACGAGCATTCTCTTCAAAAACAACCGTTCGTGTTGCTACATCAGCGGCTGGAATTCGAACCAATTCAAATGAAACTAAATCTTCACCCGCAACAGAAAGCTCAATCACTTGAGCTTGCTCTTTTACCGCAGTTTGAGCTTCTTGTGGCGTAGCTACGCGACGTTTGTTTGCTTTACCAAATAGCTTTGCATTTAAGTCAGATGTTTTAATTGCCATTCTTGTTATCCCTGATTAAGTGAAGGCCAGTTGCTATGTAATACACGCTCTAATTCTAGAGCACTTTTTTGTACTGCGTCTTGAGCCACAGCCAGAGTTTTCTTACCGCCCTCAAAGTCGCTTACCGTCAGATCGAAAACCGTGCTGTAAGTGTCAGCACAAGTTTCAAAGGCGCGGCTTCTTGGAATCGTGGCCATCATTACTTGGTCATTCAACAGGTAGTTCATCTCAGTCAGAACTGATACCTGTTTTTTATTGTCGTCTTCAAACATCGTTGGCATTAGACGAACGAACTCAAGCCCTTTCCAATCGTCCGGGAACATTTCATAAACCGTTGGCAAGTGCTGGAAGAAGTTAACCGTTGAAGCCCAGTCCAAACGCTTGGCTGCACATGGTATTAAAAGTGCGTTCGACGCGTACATTGCATTCCACACTAACGGGTCCACGTGTGGTCCAGTATCAATCATGATCACATCAAAATCATCGGCGATTTTGTCGATAAGCTTTTCTTTCAAAAGACGAACAATATCAAGTGACTGATCTCTAGACAGACTTTGCCATGCTTCAGCGTTAAACATCGCATCTTCTGGGAAGGCTGAAATAGTCTTCAAATTAGGATACTGAGTTGGCAACAGCACGTTCTTACGCAAGAATTCTAGGTCAACATCCTGCTCTTCTGGCACATTATCCAACATGATATCAACTGCAGAATAAATGCTGTCATGCTCTGCACCACTAATTTGTGGGTTTAAGAACAGACGCAAAGAGCCTTGTGGATCCAAGTCAATCAAACAGATACGGTAGCGCTTGTCCAAATTTAGAGATAAGCACGCAGCTAAGTGAACTGCCGTCATTGATTTACCCGTACCGCCCTTTTGGTTTTGTACGTTGATAATCCATGGTTTGTTGTCAGCATGCTGCTTACGTTGATGGAACTTCGGCACTTCTGCCGCGTCCATCAACATGTGAGCTTCTGTCAATGAAATCGAGTAGTGATTGGCATTGTTCTTTGTAAACTGATGGCCATCAGCTTCAAGTTTAGTGATCGCTTCATCGAGTTTACGACGCGTTAAACCAGAACGAGTCTCCATCATAGCTTTAGACATTGGAGGGAAATGTTCATCACTTCGCTCTTCCAAAATAATCTCAATTCGGTCAGCCTGAACTTGTTGAGTTTGTTCGGCTAGCTGATAGAGCTTATCAATCGTTTGTTCTCTTTTCATTGCCAGTTTCCGTAATGATTAACTAAGTACAAATTGTACAGCGATTAACGACAAACACAACAAAAACATGAACATGCATTTATGAGTAAACTCACATAAAATAGACAGTGTTTTTACAATTTGATGAAACATCACCTCAGAGTAATACTGAAAGTCATCATTTACATCATGCACAACCATGTTATTTCTAGTGCACATTTAAAATGTTACAGCATCACTTATTTACAATGTAAATGAAATTATCGCTAAAAAACTGCGGAACGATTGAAACACAACTATAGATTACGGTTGGTGTGATTTGCATTCGAATTTATAGATTTTCAATTCAATAAAAATTAAAAAACGCTCAATGGACAAAAAATTCAAAACAGAAGAGAAGAGGAGGTGCAAAAAAAACAACAGAGGATTCTAACCTGAGCGGAAGAATGATCATGGAACATATCCAGTGTAAGATAATTAATAACACCCAATTATGAAGCATGATCAAGGCGTAAACTTAGCAATATTGATCCGAACAACTGCACATTACAAATGATCTAATTACGGAAAAATGATCAAGTAAATATCGTTCCGGAAGCATGTAATTTAAGAGCTAAGTTACGGACAAATGCTTTTGCAATGGGGATTCAACGCCTATAAGGGCTCAATGATTGAAAATTCAATCTACACTGACCGAGAATACGCAAACATGACAATTTCATGATCATGCTTCCAAGTTAACTCCCACCTGCGCTAAATACATCAAAGCTATCCATTTTCAACAGATACAGATTAAATTTTATCCTCAATAGGGCGGGAAGGATAAAAAGTACCATCACTTGATCATTGTTCCGATAGATTGGCCATCATAAATATCCACATTGATGTGTATGAAGTGACTTAGAAGATGATGTTGACTTCCGAACTGTGGATAAGCTGTATAAGTATAATGATCATGCTTTCAAGCCAATAGTGATCATGCTTACAATGACTTAATGATCATACTTCTGACGTTCTGTGATCATGCTTTCTTTGATTTAATGATCATAGTTTCGGGGTTTTTATGATCATGCTTTCCAAGGGGTTTTATTTTAAACTTTTAAATTCAGCAACTTAAAAGCAAAGAAACAGCCAGATCATTAGATCACTTAATCATTTAAGATCATATTAATCAAAAAGATCAGTTATTTAAAAGCCAATAAATTCTCTTTATTTATGATCAGTCTTTCTTTATCATTCAGGAACTATAGTGAAATTACGGTTAGTGTGATACGGATCAAAAATGAAACCAGAAGAGAAATTGTTAATTAAGGCACGAAGCCACAAAGATGGTCATTTATTTGAGGTATCTGAAACAGCCGTTGAATGGATAGAACAATATCAACACTTCAAAGGTGTCACCAAAAGCATTGTTGAGCTTCTTAACCTAATTTCACTTCGTGGGTTTAGCAGCAAAGACGGTTACGTTTCCACTACCGAGATTATTGAATCAACCGATGGCCAAGTTACTCGTGCAGCCTTACAGCAAAGGTTAAGAGCTGCGGTTAGTATCGGTCTTTTCAAACAAATTCCGGTTCGCTTTGAAGAAGGTCTTGCTGGCAAAACTATGCTGCATCGCTTTGTGAACCCAAACCAATTGATATCGGTACTGGGTGCTACTAGCTTAGTGACAGAAAGCGTGAAGCAAAATGAGAAGCAAAAGCGATCTAAAGCTCTAGCTCAAACCAAAGTCAACAAGCGCTTATTGAATGAACACGGACTCAATACCCCACCAACGATGAAAGACGAAGCCGATCAATTTATTGTGTCGCCAACTAATTGGGCAGGTATTATTGATCAAGCCTTAGCGCCCCCTAGAACGCGCAAGAGCTACCAAAAATCAATGGTTTCGATCTCTGGCACTCGAGCGGTGATCGAGACACGATCTTCAAAAAACATTATGACGGTTGATGATCTGATGACGCTATTCGCGTTATTCACGCTTACTGTTCAATATCATGATCATCACCAAGATGATTACCATCTAGACGCTAAACACACACCGAACAAAACACCACTTTACATTACGGATATTTTGTCCTTGCGTGGCAAGAAAGACAGCGGGCCGGCACGTGATTCGATCCGTGACAGTATTGATCGTATCGAATTTACCGACTTCCAATTGCATGAGCTCACAGGCCGTTGGCTTAGTGAGAACATGCCAGAAGGCTTTAAGAGTGATCGTTTCCGATTCCTAGCTAGAACCATTACCGCATCGGAAGAAGCGCCTACAGAAGGCTCTGACGGCGAAATTCGCATTAAACCGAACCTGTACATCCTGGTTTGGGAACCGTCGTTCTACGAAGAGCTGCTCACTCGTGATTATTTCTTCCTATTTCCGCCAGAAATCCTGAAGCAACATACCTTGGTCTTCCAAATGTATTCGTACTTTAGAAGCCGTATGGCACGCCGCCATACAGATTGCATGTTGCTCAGCGAGCTGAATCAGAAATTGGCGCGTAACATCGATTGGCGTCGTTTTTCGATGGATCTGATCCGCGAGCTCAGAAAGTTAGGTGAAGTAGGGGATCAAGAAGATACCTTCCTGGTTAACCTTTGGGGGTATCACTTAACGATCACCGCGTTGATCGAAAAAGGCAAAACGACTGATTATCAGGTTGATATCAAATGTAATGTGGAAGAAGTCTTACGTTACTCAAGAGCACGCACCACCAATGCAGGCAAGCGTAATATGGCACCAACGTTACCGAACCCACTGCGTAATGAAATGGTGTCTAAGCAGAAATTGGAAGAGTTGTCTGAGATTATTGATGGTGAGTTTGAGCCAATTCAGCGCAAAGCACCGTCGCCAAGAGGCAAATTGGGACGTCGAGTTAAGCAGCGTAAACACTCTGTTGAGATCAACGCTGACGAAATCATGATTACTCTCTCTAAATATACCTCTGCAGAGGCTCTAGAACGCAGCATAACGGCTTTATCTGCTATGACAGGGCATTCACATGCTTCAATCAAAGAAGAGTGTTCTGAGCTCATTGAGAAGCTTGATTGGTTGAGAGTAGGGGAGGACGTTATCCCATACGAAACACTGAGTCGTTTGATTGAGCTTTACAACGACCGTGACAGCACCAGCAATCGACACTTGTCTATTGAGCGCTTGATCTCTGGTTTAGCTGTGCGTCGTAAAGTGTGTAAACAAGTTCACGAAGGTCATTTAGACGAAAACGTGTTCCTAGCGCTCGACGAAATGGCGATTGGCCACTAACCACCAATCACTGTCACTGCTCAGTTGTAAGAAGCCCATATTTACGGTCGACGAATGGATAGTTTTAACACATTAGGTGCTGATTAAAACCGCACCTAACGCTGACAAAGTGATGACAAAGTAACGCATCTAGTTGATTATTATTTATCCCGAATAGACAACCTTTGTCCTTTCTTATGATTAATAGATTGGCTCATATTTTGTTACATCATACTGAATAGATTTTTGCGAGTTCCTTAGGGACTCGCTTTTTTTTGCCCAAAATTCAGAGTATTACATACTCATTCCGCAAAGATGATCAAGGCCGTATAACTTGATCATCTTTACGTATTTATTGCCAATATTCCTTTTATAGCTTCTTCAAATATAAAAAGACGCAATTATCAAGACCATTCTTTTCATGTTTAATTTTGAAAATCAATAATACCCTTCCCTAATTATATTTTGGTAGGGACGTTTTGTAGATGAATAGAAAATTAGCAGTATTAGTGATTGCAACAGTGATCGCTGGATGTGGAGGAGGGGATGAAGGCAGTACTCCATCAGTAACCGGTACTAGCCTAGTAAACTTATCAACGCTATCAAATGTGTCGGTTCAACTGCAGACGGTGCAATGTAATCAACTACAATTGGTTGGCAAGAACTATGTAAAGCCTAGGACGGTTGATAGTTGTTGGCTTCTAGAGGTGCCAGAAGACTACACGCAGCCAGAGGGGAAAAAAATTAAAGTTGCGGTTGCTAAAACTCTTTCGCAGGGACCCAAAAAAGGCGCCTTCTTACACCTTAATGGTGGTCCGGGCGGCATGTCTATTGATTGGGCCCAAGAAATTGAAAATGATCTTTCTGTTTTATCGGCTAATCATGACATCTATTTTGTTGATCAACGTGGTACCGGGTATTCTACTCCCTCTTTGAGCTGCGAATTTGAAGACTCTGGTACTGCTCAGCAGATTAAAGGTTGCAAGGATAAATATGTCAACGATGGCGTGGACTTGAATCAACATACTAATATAAACAATGCATTAGACTTACTGTTGCTAGAGAAGAAACTCTCTGAAGTTAAAGAAATAGACGGTGGGTGGAAGCTTTATGGTGTGTCATATGGAACACGTCTAGCTATGACAATGGCTCGTGAAGAGCAAAAGCAGATTAAAGCTGGGTATCAGGCATCCAATACAATTCAAATGATGGTATTAGACGGTGTCTTTCCCATCGAAATGAATGGCATTAAGGATATGCCTTGGTCAAACTATGAAGCGCTAGATAGAGTTCTAGAGGTGTGCGCGCGCAGTACCGGCTACTGCGATGAAACGAAATTTAAATCAGATTTAAATATTAAACTTGCTCAGATTGATGAGAAGTACCATGATTTTTTTGTCAGCTACTTGACCACAAGAAGCATCCGTCGCGATGACAGTATACCTACCGCTGGTAAATTTAACCCAGTTGAATTGGTTAAATTAACCAAAGAAGAAACAGAAACTGTGTTAGACGCATTAATTGCTTTTGAGGCCAATGCTTATAACCCTTCTAATCCAAGTCATTTTGCTGCCATGGGGTTAGCAAATATTTGTTCTGAGGAACCAGTTAAACAGCCCTACTACACAAGTCATCATGAGAGTCGAGCAAAGTGGGGAGCGGATGTACAAAATGTAGTAGATAATAGTACTAATTTGGGATTGACGCTTGAAGCATGTCAAGCCATGGATGTTGAGCCTCTAAGCAGCAGCTCTTATGCTTCTATGGAGAAGGTTGATTATCCTGTGCTCATTCTCAACGGCGCGAATGACGGTATTACACCACCTGCGCTGGCTGAAGTTTCTGCTAAGAAATTCTCGAATATGCTCAGCTTGACCTACGATCAAGGTTCTCATGGTATATTGACTGATGCCCAAGATAGTGTTCCTTGCCTGAAAAATTTGATTCTTAGTTCGATCAATGAGCCTGAGAATATGCGTAGCTTAGATACTACATGCTTAAATGTTTCTGACTTTAAGTATGTGGCGGACATTGATATCTGATGTAAGGCTCAAGCTTGTGCCCTCATATTTTAAACTGGTGTGAGGGCACATTGGGTAACTGGCCGATCTTAATGTGGAGCAATCGAAGCTCTTTGATCATCGTTCTGGTATTGACTTGCCATAAAGCGTACATGCGATTCGATCAATTTTTCTGATTCTTCTTTCCAGCGCGGTTCTTGTTGTTGGTTGGTAAACTCCAAAGCCAATACACACAAGTGCTGTAGCCGCTGTGTACACCACTCTTGTAAGTCAGGTTCTGATTTTGGATTACAAGACACAGCTTGAAGCTTGCTATAGGCAAACATCAGGTATTGGAAAGCTTTTTCCTGATGGTGCGAGCCACTAAGTTCGTTTGAGATAGATGGTGGGCTTGGTGGTGGAAGCTTTGTCGATGCCGTCAGAATTTCATCTTTATATCGATAAAACGTAAAGATTCTCAAGCATCCGTCTAACCAGCATGCGATGCCTTTGCTCTGTTCATCCGTGATCAAAGGCCCCCAGAGTGCATCTGGAGGCGTTAAGATCAAAGGCTCTAACTTCTCCACTTGATCATGCTTTCGGTCTTTGTACCAATTTCCGATCCGCTCTAACCAAGTGTCTAGTTCATTCATGCAACGTTATCCCACTGTTTAACATAGTGATTATCTGAAACTTGCTTGATCTCATGCTGTATTTCACTGCTTTGTTCACGAATACGATCAGCGTCTATTGAATAGTTTGGCTCATTTTTCACGAGTTCGCCAAATGGTAGATCAGGATCGGGCACAGCAGAGATCAATAACTTAGTGTATGGGTGTTGTGGGTTGGTTAAGATCGACTGGGTTGATCCCCACTCAACGATCTGTCCCTTGTACATCACAGCTGTCTCTTCTGCGATGTAGTGTGCTGTTGCGAGATCATGCGTAATGTACAAAAAACCTATCCCTAACTCTTTCTTCATCCTCTGCATTAGGTTCAAAACACCGAGTCGTATTGAAACATCCAACATCGAGGTGGGTTCATCGGCAAGGATAACCTCAGCACCGACTGCGAGTGCTCTGGCTAAGTTTATGCGCTGTCTTTGGCCTCCACTGAGCTCATGAGGGTATTTGGTGAGAGTTTCGATGGGCAACTCCACCAGCGTTAATAACTCGTTGAGACGCTCTGCGAGAGCTTGTTTCGTAGCAACTTGCTTGTGGATCTTAAGGGGCCGTGTTAAGTGGTGTTCAATGGTGTGGGTTGGATTGAGTGAGCCAAATGGGTCTTGAAATATCATTTGCACGCGGCTTCGGTAGTCCAAGATATCTTTACGACTTTTTAAGGTAGAAATATCTCTGCCATTGAACAGTATTTCTCCCTCTGTTGGCGGATACACTTTGGTCATCAGTCGAGCGCAGGTGCTTTTCCCGCAGCCTGATTCGCCAACCAGTGCCAATGTTTTACCTGCATGTAAATCAAAACTCACCCCATGCAGTGCTCTAAAGATCTCTTCTTTGCCAAATCCACCACCAACAGTGAATTCTTTAACAAGGTTTTTTACTTGAAAAATAGGTTGTGACATGGAGCTCTCCTAGCACGCAGTTGCGTGAGCGTGTTCGTGAATATTGGGGAAGGAACTCCATAGCTTTTGGGTGTAGGAGTGCTGAGGGTTATTGCGAATCTCATGGGCTTGGTTGACTTCAACTATCTGTCCATGACGCATAATGGCAATTCGATCGCACAGTTGGCTCATTAGTGCGAGGTCGTGGGTGATAAACAATATTGAGAAACCAAACTCTTCTCTGAGTTGGTGTATTTGCTGCAGAATTTCACGCTGTACAACCACATCCAGTGCTGTGGTCGGTTCATCCATGATCATCAACTTAGGGTTGAGCGCGAGAGCTATCGCAATCACCAAACGTTGACGCATCCCACCGCTAAACTGGTGCGGGTACTCGGTTAGACGGTGGCGAGGGATATTGACTAGGTCGAGTAACTTTTCGGCGCGATCTTTTGCTTGCTCGTTGTTCATGCCCTTGTGGTGGCGCAATACATCGGCAAACTGTTCTTCAATGGTCAGTACAGGGTTAAGCGAGTTCATCGCGCTCTGGAACACCATTGCGATCTCACTCCAACGTAAGGTGTTCAAGTGGCTGTCCGATAAGCTCAGCAAATCTTGCCCGCCAAACAGTATTTGCCCGCCAGAGATGAAAGCCGGTGGCTTATGCAGACGGTTAATGGCAAATGCGATGGTACTTTTGCCACACCCTGACTCTCCCGCTAAACCAAAAATCTCGCCCTGGCCTATGTTAAAGCTTACGGATTTTACGGCATTAAAATCGCCGTCATCGGTAATGTAATCGACACATAGATTCTTCACTTCGAGAAGAGGTGTCTCTGAATTTTCCCTAGACATGATAAACACTCAGTTATGATATTGATAACTATTATCATTAACATGTGTTGAATTTAGTGAAAGAGAAGAGCACAAAAAGAATGAAGTGACTCGAATTATTTTTTGATTATTTCATGAAGTTTCAGCGGGAAATAGGAAATGAGAACGAGGAAAATGAGAGGTGGATCAAACCACATTTCTTATGGGGAATCTTTTAAATGTAATGGCAGAAAATGGCTTTGGCAAAGTTTAAATGAGGCATTTATTAATTAGCTTTGTGAAGCGTCGGAATCATCACATTTCAGTACAGAATTGCTTAACAAGCGAAATAGCATTTGCTACAGATTACCTGTCCATTACATGGTGCTTTTCGGAGGAAAACATGTCCATTAATTCTATCAACCATGATGAAATGACAAATATTGCAAATAAGTGGGATGCTGAAGAAGAAGTATCTTTCAAACCAGAAAAGAAAATGAAATCTGCTGAAGCTCGTCGTCGTATTGAAGCTCTAAGAGAAATTAGAGAAAGCGGTTTTAGTCTGGAAGAAGCGAGGGAGCTAGGTCTAATTCATTAACAATCCCCATTGCATTTAGAAGGGTGGCGCACCGCCACCCTTTGATTTATATGCCTTTTTTAAAGAAGTTTGTGCTTTTTATAAGTAAACCATGCTCCTTGCCTCTCACCATTTAAATCTATTGTCCTTCCTCTACATTACTTGTTCTCGACTAAAAACATGCCCTTGGCATACTCTTTAACTAAGTTGTTTGACAGTTATATGCAACGCCACTAATTTTAAAGTTAAAGCAAAAATATGCGATGTTGTTGGTAAGGAGAAGGCTATGTCTAATTCGGTGGCTAAAGCCAAAGAAGTGCTGTTCTATGAACCTGAAGATCCAAACGGGTACCTGTCAAATTTTGCCGCTTGTCCTATCAAAATCGACGATCAAGTTTGGGCAACCAGCGAGCATTATTATCAAGCGATGAAGTTTGCCTCTCAAGCGCTGCGCAACACCATTCTCGAAGCCTCGACTCCTGCTGAAGCATTCTCTTTAAGCCGTGATTATGAAGACCAAGTTCGGGAAGATTGGTATGACATTCGTGTCGAAGTGATGCAGTTCATTGTCACAGAGAAGTTCAAGCAGAACCCACAGTTTGCGTTGTTTCTTACTAATACCGGAGATTCGGTGATCAAAGAGCATTCGCACAAAGACCACTTCTGGGGGGATGGGGGCGATGGAACCGGCGAGAACCATTTAGGCAAGATTCTGATGGCAGTACGACAAGAGCTTCGTACTCAGCAACTGCACTTGATTGCTGCACACTAATTCATTTACCTTCGTGGTTCCAAATTAAGTAGGTCGATTGCAGGTAAACTCTTTTAGCCCTTAAAGATGAATTAAAAAAGGCCGCCCTGTTTAGCTTCTGTGCTAATCAGGGCGGCCTTTTAGGCTTAAGAGCGAGTTAGTCATCGAAGAGAGCTAAATTACGTTACTTAAGCTATACCTTTATGCGAAGGTTACAACTGATGCTGTTGCTATAAGTAACTCTGTACGATGTCGTTGAGCTGACCATCGTCTTTCATTTGGTCGAGGCGCTGGTCGATGAAGTTTTGCAGTTTAGGATCCATCTCTGGGTCAAATGCTAAATGGATGGGGTAGTTATTGATTACTGAGCCAAACTCTTGCATCTGGTAGTCATCAATACTGAGTTTCTGTTCATTTAGGTTGTATTTGATTCGAGATTCCATTTCAACAAAAACGGTATCACCCGGAGTTCGGTTTAATACACGAAAAGCCGCGCTGTAACCTTTAACTCGAATCTCGTTAAGCTTACCTTGTTGGATATAAGGCTCTAGATTTGGATATTCAAACCCCACCAGTAATACTACCGCTTTTCCGTTTAAATCATCGATAGTGTTGAACTCAAATGGCTTCTTGCCGCTGCTAAGTAACACATGTTTTACATTGTAAATCGGATCTTTAGACAGGTTTACAGATTGGATATTTCCCCAACTTGGGCTGCCATAGGTGACCCAGTTTGGATTCTCTCTAGCGTCGAGCTTATCGACCATTCTGTTGAAAGGGTAGGTGTGGTAATCGATCTCGTATTGGCTGTCGTCAAATACGGCTTCAACAATATCCGAAACCATTCCTCTGTGAGATGACCCGTCAGTTTCGATCTGAAAAGGTTGCGCTTGGCTTGCAATGATGTAGTAGTGAACAGGTTCGCTTGCAAAAGCATAACTGCTTGAAAACAAACTGACTATGGATGTAACTATTAGATGTTTTTTCATAACCTTCCCTAGTTATTTGATGAATGACTACTATTATACTAGTTGAGTAATTGTAGTTTGCTAGGATAACAATAATGGTAATTTTTGTATGGTGAATAAAGGAAAACGCTATATTGGACTCTCCCGACAGTTGATCGGGGTAATCATCGCAATTAGTACCTTATTCACAGTCATAGTGACAGGTCTAGGTTTGTATGTGGAGTACCAAAATCGAGTTTCTTTTATCAGTTCTCAGATCGAACAGGTTAAGGATGGTTATCTTTCCGGCTTAACCGCCAGTTTGTGGGTTGAAGACCGAGAGCAACTGTTTGTGCAAGCTGAAGGTATCTCGCGCTTACCCTCGGTCAGTTATCTGTTAATAGAAAGTCCCGATGAAAAAATTTTAGAATTAGGTCAACAGACGTCCGGTCAGTCTTATTCTCAATCTTGGGATATGGTGCATCAGATGGGAGGCTCAGAGTTCCAACTGGCGACGCTCACGGTGCAGTCTGATCTGAGTATGATTCTCAACGACTTTGAAGATCGGGTCTTATTATTGCTCGCTTTCGAAGCAGTTAAAATCTTCTTATTGTCTCTGGTGTGTTTAACCATCGTCTATCGCCTTGTAGTCAAGCGCTTAATGACCATGTCTTCTCAGATCAACCATCAACAGGTTGAAGACAACAAACCGCGATTTTTAACACCCACTAACTCTACATACAGTGATGAGATCTCGACACTAGAGAGTAGCTACAATCAGTCGATTGAACGTATTCGCCAACAATACCAAGAATTGGAAAAAGCCAAAGATACTGCAGAGGTAGCGAACCGCAACAAGAGTGAATTTCTGGCCAACATGAGCCACGAAATCCGCACTCCAATGAACGGGATTATTGGGCTTTCATCACTGCTTTCTGAAATGGATATGCCGAAAGAGCAAAAAGAGTATGTCGACATGCTCAACACCTCTTCGCTTACTCTACTCGATTTAATCAATGACATTCTCGACTACTCGAAGATTGAAGCGGGTCGTTTAGAGCTTCAGCAAGAGCCGATGAAAATGATGGGTATTGCTGCCGATGTAGAGTCGACCTTCAGAGTTAAAGCCGAGCAAAAAGGGCTCAAATTCCAACTGGCGATTGATCCTAAGATCCCAACCATGGTGATTGGTGATGGCACTCAGTTAAGACAAGTGCTGAATAACCTAGTCGGGAATGCCATCAAATTTACCGAACATGGTCATGTCATGCTCTCACTTCGTTTAGAAGAAGTCATAGAGCCGGAACAGAAGCTCAGAGTGAAATTTGAGGTGACCGATAGTGGTATTGGTATCGCAGAAGACAAGCAACAATCGGTATTCGATAAGTTTCAACAAGCCGACGGCAGCACCACCCGCATCTACGGAGGCACGGGGCTTGGTCTTACGATATGCGATAAGATCGTGACCTTAATGGGCAGTAAGCTTGAGCTAACCAGTATCGTAGGTAAGGGAAGTACATTCTACTTTACCGCTGACTTTGACCCGAGCTTAGACGTTGACGAGAGCAACATAGATTTTAATAAAGTCTCGGTACTTCTGGTTGATGACAGCCAGTTGAATATGCGTATTACCTCAACACAACTTCAATCATTCGGCGTTAAGTCTGAGTGCTGTGAAACCGCCACTCAAGCGTTAGAGCTTGTTTCAGAGTCTGTGGCGAAGTCGTTGCCTTATGATCTGGTGCTGATTGATAAAGTGATGCCGTCTATTGATGGATTCCAATTAGCAAGAAGTTTGATTGAGCGTTTTGACAAAGCTTGTCCGAAGCTAGTGATGATTTCTGCCGACCCTCGAAAACAGGATGAAGCACGCGCCAAACAAGTGGGTTTTGTTGCCTACATTGCTCGCCCTTATCAAGATAATCAGCTTAAATGGACGCTGAGTGAAGTCCTGGCGAGATCGGCTGATACCTCAACCTTTACCTATCCAAATCGAGGTGAGGTCGCGTTTAAAGATCATCAACCCGTGCCATTAACCAAACCATCGAGTTCTGTTGAAGCTACAACATCTGCTTCTGTTAGAGCGACACAAATAGACAAACAAGCTCCAATCAAAGAAGAGCCAAAACCAGTGGCTGATCCGTTTAGTGGTAAGGTTTTGGTCGTTGAAGATTCTAGAGTGAACCAACAAGTTGCCAAAATGATGCTTAAGAAGCTGGGGTTTGAGGTGGATATTGCAGACAACGGTGAAATTGGTGTCGAGAAATTTAAGGCCAATGACTATGTGATGATTTTCATGGATTGCCAGATGCCAGTTCTTGATGGTTTCGAAGCGACTAAGCAGATCCGAGCGCTCGAAGAAGGAACCTCTAAACACATTCCGATCGTTGCGCTGACGGCCAACGTCGTGCAACGAGATAAGCATTTGTGCTTCGATGTGGGTATGGATGAATTTTTACCAAAACCCGTCAATCAAGGGAAACTGAGAGAGATCGTTGCCAGTTTCTTGTCGAAAGGAACTGAGTCGAGCAAGGAACATGAGCAGAAAATCGTTTAGGTTCAATTAGCTGGTGTCTCGCTAAAGCATATCCAACTCTATAAGAAACTCCGACAGAATCAGTCGGAGTTTCTTTTTTTTTGCTAATGAGCACTTGGTTAGCTAATACATCTAGTTAGTTAAATACATATAGTTAAATACGTCGCGTATCAATACTAATTGAATCCATAAGCTGTTGTATTTAAAAACAAGCATGTGTTGATTGTCATAGCCGTGAAATACAACTGCCACTAAAATATGCTCTTAATGTCACAATCCCGTTATAGCATGCAGCCAACTAGAACTCCTTTTTAACCTTAACGAAACTCAACCTGTGAGAGCCTAAGATGTTCAAACCTTTGTATGTATTTGATATGGATGAAACGCTGATCAATGCCGATGCAGCAATGCTCTGGAATGAGTTCTTGGTTGAAAGGGGCATTGCCACAGCGCCCAACTTTATTGAAGAAGATAAGCGCTTAATGGGTTTATATTCGGAAGGCAAATTGAACATGGAAGATTACCTAACATTTTCCATGCAGCCTTTGGCCGATATGCCAACAGAGCAAGTCACCGCATTGGTGGAAGAGTGTGTTGAACAGCATATTTTGCCTAGACAGTTCAAGCAGTCGAAACCTTTGATTGAGCAGCTTGAGAATGATGATATCGACATGTTGATCATCTCTGCCAGTGTAACTTTCTTAGTGGAAGCGGTCGGTCGCAAGATTGGTATCGAGAATGCACTCGGTATTGATTTGATTGAAAACCAAGGCCGTTTTACTTCTCAAATATCAGGCGTACCAAGCTACCGTGAAGGTAAAGTAACCCGTTTAAAAGAGTGGTTGGATAATCAAGAAACCAACTACTCGGACATTCACTTTTATACAGATTCAATCAACGACTTACCTTTGTGTGAACACGCTGACTTTGCTTACTTGGTGAATCCATGCCCGCGTTTGAAAGCTTTAGCCGATCAACCGAATTGGTCGATTCTCAACTGGGATTAACACGAATCTTATAGTCGAATTAGGTTCGCTCTAGAACTCATCAAGCCGCTGACTACAGCGGCTTTTTTGCATCTTCAGTCTAATGTTCGATTTATTACCTTAGCTGAAAAAAGGATGCATGTAACAATTCAGTAACATCTCTTGCTCTGCTGTAAATCAAACCACCATCTTTCAATCCCTTGATAGCACTCACTTTCTTGTCTTGACAGTTTGTGTGTAACAAATGTTTTACAAACTGACAGGATTTCATCGAAATTGCCCATTTTCCTCCACCCATTCCATTATCTCGGCTTGTGGGCCAAATTTAATTAAGGACAAAAAATACACAACACAACACAAAACCGATAGGTACAAGGAGAAAGTTCATGGTGGATACATACAACCCGCTTGGCACGGATGGATTCGAGTTTGTTGAATACACGGCCGTTGACCACAAGGGAATTGAGCAACTTAAAGCGCTGTTTGTGTCACTTGGTTTTGCTGAGATCGCCAAGCACCGCTCAAAAGAGGCTTGGCTGTATCGACAAGGTGACATCAACTTTATCGTCAATGAACAGCCTCACAGCCAAGCGGAAGCGTTCGCTAAAGTGCATGGGCCATCGGTCTGTGGCATGGCTTTTCGTGTCAATGAAGCAACCGCTGCAATGGAGCAAGCGTTTAAGGGCGGCGGTGAAGAGTACAAGACAGAAATAGGGCCGATGGAACTGAGCATTCCTGCCATTTACGGCATCGGTGAAAGCCTGCTCTATTTTGTGGATCGTTATGGCAAGCAGAGTATCTACGACGTCGACTTCCGATTCTATGACGATGCGGAACAGCGCATGGCCGAAGCCAATGTTGGTTTGTATGAAATCGACCACCTCACGCACAACGTTAAGCAAGGCAATATGGATGTGTGGTCTGGGTTCTATGAGCGTCTTGGTAACTTCCGCGAGATTCGTTACTTCGACATTGAAGGCAAGCTGACAGGCCTTGTGAGCCGCGCCATGACCTCACCGTGTGGCAAAATCCGTATCCCTATCAATGAGTCTTCCGACGACAAATCACAAATCGAAGAGTTTATTCGCGAATACAACGGCGAAGGTATCCAACACATCGCACTCGCAACGGATGACATCTACAAAACCGTGAAGACTCTGCGTGATCGCGGTATGGACTTTATGCCAACCCCTGATACCTACTATGAGAAAGTTGACGATCGTGTGAAAGGCCACGGTGAAGACACTGATCTGCTGCGCGACCTGCGTGTTCTGATTGATGGCGCGCCGACCAAAGACGGCATCTTGCTGCAAATTTTCACACAGACGGTAATTGGGCCTGTGTTCTTTGAAATCATTCAGCGCAAAGGCAACGAAGGCTTTGGTGAAGGTAACTTCAAGGCGCTGTTTGAATCGATTGAAGAGGACCAGATTCGTCGAGGAGTATTAGACGATGCATAAATGGATCTCGTTTCCTCATCGGGAGGGGGTGTGCTCTAAACAAGCGCACGCCGACTTCCCCGAAGAGGCAATTTATGAGCGAGAAGCGGGCCGAAGTGGATTCTTTGGCCCTGCCGCTCACTTTCATCACCAGCATGCCCCAACAGGTTGGTCGGAGTGGGAGGGGGATTTACGCCCTCGCGCTTTTGATTTTACGCTGGTGGAAAAAGCCAGCCAGATAACCCCTTGGGCGGTGCCTCATCTTTTGCACAATGCGGACTGCAAAATCCGCGTATGGCGCATGGATGAGAAGATGGATTTCTTAGTGCGTAACTCTGACGGCGATGAGCTGTTGTTCATTCACCAAGGCAGCGCCGATCTCTATTGTGACTATGGTCATCTAGCAGTGAGTGAAGGGGACTACGTGATGATCCCGCGCTCGACCAACTGGCGTTTAGAGCCAAGCGAGCCGATGTTTATCTTGATGATTGAGAATACAGACGCGGCTTACTCCCTGCCAGAGAAAGGCATGGTCGGCAATCATGCGGTGTTTGATCCGGCGGTACTCGATATCCCTTCAATCAACGATCAATTCCGCGCTCAGTATTCAGAAGATCAAACCCAAGTTCAGGTGAAACGCCACGACAAAGTCAGTGTGATCACTTATCCGTTCAATCCATTGGATGCAATTGGCTGGCATGGTGATTTGGCCGTGGTGAAAGTGAATTGGCGCGATATCAGACCGCTGATGTCACACCGCTACCACTTGCCACCTTCTGCGCATACGACGTTTGTGGGTGCAGGCTTTGTAGTGTGCACCTTTGTACCACGCCCGATTGAGAGCGATCCAGGTGCATTGAAAGTGCCGTTTTACCATAACAATGACGACTACGACGAAGTACTCTTCTATCACGCTGGTGACTTTTTTAGCCGTGACAATATTGAAGCGGGCATGGTGACTTTCCATCCAGCAGGCTTCACTCATGGACCTCACCCTAAAGCCTTTAAGGCAGGTCAGGCGCATAAGAAGAAGTTTACCGACGAAGTGGCGGTGATGATCGATACTCGCCACGCGCTGCAGTTCTCTGATGAACTCGATAGCGTTGAGAACAAAGAATATGTCTACAGTTGGCAAGACACGGGTTTGCAAGAGACAGGTTCTCAAACCATGGCTGACGATAAGAAGTAAGGGACAAGGATGAAATTAGCAACCAAAAAAAATGGCACTCGCGACGGTCTATTGATGGTCGTAAGCAAAGATCTTAAACAATGTGTAGCTGCCACCGAAATTTTCCATGCGATGCATCTAGCGCCAACCATGCAGGTAGCATTGGATAACTGGGATAGCGTTGTTTCTCAGTTACAAGAGTTATACACCTCGTTAAACAACGGGCATGTGACAGGCAGTGAAGTGTTTGCACCTCAGTATTGTGAATCGCCTCTGCCACGTGCTTATCAATGGGCTGATGGCAGCGCTTATGTAAACCACGTTGAATTGGTGCGTAAAGCACGTGGTGCTGAAATGCCAGAAAGCTTCTGGGTCGATCCATTAATGTATCAAGGCGGCTCAGACGCGTTTATCGGCCCTCGTGACAACATCGAATTTGCCAGCGACGAATGGGGCATCGATTTCGAAGGTGAGGTCGCGATTGTGACCGGTGACGTGCCAATGGGTGCAAGTGCTAAACAGGCGCACGAGTCGATTCGATTACTGATGTTGGTGAACGATGTGTCGCTGCGCGGCTTGATTCCGGCTGAGCTCGCGAAAGGCTTTGGCTTCTTCCAGTCTAAACCGTCTTCGGCGTTCTCTCCGGTTGCGGTAACACCTGATGAGCTTGGCGAGCAATGGAGAGGCAGCAAGGTGCATCTGCCACTGACTTCAACCTACAACGACGCACCTTTTGGATGCCCGAATGCAGGTGTGGATATGACCTTCAACTTTGCAGAATTAGTTGTTCACGCTGCGAAAACTCGCCCACTATCGGCCGGTGCAATCATTGGCTCGGGCACGGTTTCCAATAAGCAAGGCACTGACCATGGCACCTCAATTGCCGAGGGCGGTGTGGGTTATTCATGCATAGCTGAAGTTCGTATGATTGAGACCATCCGCGATGGTAAACCTTCGACTCAATTTATGTCGTTTGGCGATTCGATCAAGCTTGAGATGTTTGATGCGGCAGGTGATTCTATTTTTGGCGCGATAGACCAAAAAGTGAGCCAGTATCGAGGGCTATAATCCACGTAATAGGGTTTCAGTATGAGCGAGAGCATCGTGAACAAGAACATTATACTTTACGGTTACTGGCGCTCGTCCGCAGCCTATCGAGTGCGTATTGGATTGAACCTAAAGCAACTCAACTATGAGTCGAAATCGGTGCATTTGGTGCGTAATGGCGGCGAGCAACATGATCCACAATATCGCGAACTCAATGCCAGTGAGTTAGTGCCTGTGCTGGTGGATGGTGACGTTCAACTCAATCAGTCACTGGCTATTCTTCAGTATCTCGATGAGCACTATTCTTGTGAGAGTAGCCCGGAAGTCTCGCTGATTCCTGAGCAAACACCACTGCGCTATCAAGCACTGGCGATGGCTCAGGATATTGCGATGGAAATTCATCCTCTTAATAACCTGCGCGTGTTGCAATATTTGGAGAGAGAATTATCTTGCGAACAAGAGATGAAAATGGATTGGCTTCACTATTGGATGAGCCAAGGTTTCCGAGCAGTTGAAGAGAAGTTAGCGAAGCACAGAAAAGCACATGGCGACTCGGTGTATAGCCTCACGGATTCGCCCTGTATCGTCGATGTTTGCATAGTGCCGCAGGTGTATAACGCGCTGCGCTTTGGCGTTGATATGTCGCCTTATCCGCTAATTAATTCGATTGTCGAAGCGTGTAATCAGTTGCCCGCTTTTATCGATGCGATGCCAGAGAACCAAGCGGATGCGAATACACCGATGTGAACGTATTGAATTGTTTTTTAATGAACTGGAAACATTATTTGGATGAAGTCTCGTTATAATTACGCTTTGGTATATTTAAAGATATTATTT